>CAXTTX010000211.1:0-9090 GCA_964247045.1 uncultured Verrucomicrobiales bacterium
GGATGAACCCAGGGTATGATCCGGAAGCCTTCGATGTGGCGGCGGTCAGCTTCGAGCCGAAGAAGGGGAAGAAAAAGAAGTGAGGAACGGTTAATCCAAGGGGGATGAGGCCCTGTAAGGAAGTTTGGCGAGTTTCGCCCCGAACTTGGCCGACATCATGGCGAGGGCCAGCCCGAGAAGGCAGGGGACCACGTGGATCATGGCCTGATAGGCCGGAGTGGAGAAGTCGTCCCCCAGTTGCTTTTCGGCCTCCCGGGTACGGGCAAGGAGATAGAGTTGCCCCAGGGCGGGCGCGAGGTGCGACAGGAAGAAAAAGCCACCCAGAAGCAAGAGGCCGAGGGTAAACAAGCTTGCAGGCGAAACCTCCGGGAGCCGGAAGTCCGGATCCACGCCCGCCATGAGGAACCGGCTGACAGGGGCAGCAAAGACCCAGGCGAGAAACCCGATGGTGAGGTAAAATATAGGCAACGCGAGGACCAGAATCCCGTTGGTAAAATTACGGGCGGAGATGGAATCCCCGGAGATGGAATCAATCGCAGAGCCCAGAAAGGCCACAGCAACAACCACTCCCGACGTGGCCCAATAGAAAGCAAAGAGGCGGACCAGGATAACAAGAGGAACCAAGGGTTTCATTTGATCCACTCAATGAGCATCCGGTCCTTCCATCAATCTAAAAGGGGCATCCGGCCCGAAAAGCGGACAGGAATGTCCATCCTCCTACACCAGACGTATGCCCTTTGGCTCGATGGTGATGAGGCCTTTTTTGAAGAGGGCGCCGGAGGCCTGCTTGAAGGTGCGCTTGCTGACGCCGAGTTCGTCGTAGATCTCCGCAGGGGAACTGTGATCGCCGAGGGACCAGAATCCGCCGCGGGCGTTCAGCTCGGCGAGGATGCGGCCCTCCAGGTCATCCACGCGGGCGCGGCCGGGAGGGTGGAGGGTGAGATCGATTTTCCCGTCCTCGCGGACAGCGGCGATGTAGCCCTTGAGCGCCTCGCCGGGCTGGAGTTCCTGATAGACGTCGCTGGCGAAAAGGAGGCCGCTGTGGGTTCCATTGACGATGGCCTTGTAACCGAGCTCGGTTTTGCCGAAGGCGATAAGATCGACTTTCTGACCGGGATAGAAGTCGTGAGGCCCCTGGTCCAGGTAACGGGAAAGGCGGGTGGAGGCGAGAATGCGGCCGGTTTGTTCATCCACATGGACGTGGACGATGTAGTTCCTGCCGACCTCCATGCGGTCCTTTTGCTCGCGAAAAGGGACGAGGAGGTCTTTCGGAAGGCCCCAGTCGAGAAAGGCGCCAACCCCGGTAATAGCGACACATTTCAGGCGGCCGAATTGGCCGGGCATGACCCGGGGCATGGTGGTGGTGGCCACGGGCCGATCCTCCGAATCATTGTAGAGAAAGACCTCGAGGACATCCCCGATGACATTGCCGTGGGGAACCTCGCGGTGCGGGAGGAGGACCTCGCCGAGCGAATCACCGGCATCGAGAAACAAGCCGTGCGGGCGTTCCCTGATGATCCGGAGTGAGGCGCGCTCGCCGATGTTTGCCATGGGGCGAAGATGGCGGCCCGGCGGCGGGGAGTCGATGCGAATGCGCTCCGGCGGCGGAATCACCGCTTGTGTCGCGGGAAGCGGCGGGGCAGTTTCGGCGCATGGAAAGTCACGAATGGTTTGAAAACACCGATGAGGGAAAGGTCTTTTACCGGGCCAACTATTACCTCGGCGGCGGGTGGACGATCATGACGACGACCCAGAAGCGCAATCCGACGTGGACGGACATGACCCCGCCGCCGGAGACGGTGCTGCGTGAGCTGCGCGACATCATCTGGAAGAAATACCAGCGGAAGCGCGGGCCGTGGGCACGGATCGTGGAGCTGGACAAGCTGCTGGGCGATGAGCCGACGCCGGAGCCGCGGCGGGAGTGAAGACATGTCCGCCTATCCCGTGTCGTGCGACGGATGAAGAATAGGGACGAGGACGTTTGCTGGCGTGCTTGAGCCAATCAGGCCCGCCGTGTCCACTTCGCTCCCATCAGGCTCCCAAGGGAACTCAGGGCGTTTCCTGCTCGATGGTGACTTTCTCGACGCCGAGGAGGTCACGCAGGCGGGTGCGGAGGGTGGCCTCCACGGTGGTGAGCAGGCCGCTTTGTTCCGCCTCGGTGCGCATCTGGGAGCGGAGTTCACGGAGGATCTGGGCGCGGTCGGCAGGCTGGATCTTGTTGAGCCAGCCGTCGTCCTCGCTGAGGACGTCGAAGTCGATGAGTTCGACGGAGAGGATTTCCGGCTTGGGAAAGCGGGCGACGGGATTGCCGTGGTCCATACGGAGGGAAACGCCGTTGGTGAGTTTGTAGCCGCCCTTCACCTGATAGTAGCCGCGGACAATGAGGCGCTTGGTGCCGAGGGGCAGGAAGGAATAGCTCTCTGTTTTCTCGATGGTGCGGGTGGCGCTCATGCGCATTTCCAGCAGCGAGAGTTCGGAGATTTCCGCAGTCTGGATGATCTCCGCGCGGCCCTCCACGATGCGGGTGTCGCGGTTGGTGATGGCACCGAGGACCTGCTGGAGGCCATTTTCCATGCTCGCACGGGTGCCGTGGAGGGCGCGTTCGATGGGACGGACGACAAGAAACCAGAGGCCGCCGATGATGGCCGCCAGGGTGGCGATCCTGCGGAAAGTGCGCCACATTTCCACGCGGTGTTCCATGGGAGCGAGCCTATCCGATGAAGCGGGCGGCGTCCACGCCGGAAGGGTGTTTTTAAAAAATGTAAACCCGCGCCGCTGGATGGACATTCGAATTGATACCAGAACCCATGTTTCCGCGCGCCGGAACTTCCCGCCCTCAACCCCGGGCGCAGGAGATTTCCAGCGCGATCCGCGGAAGCGATTCCAATAACCCAACCCATCATTCGAACCCATGAAACTCCCGTCGATCCCACGAGGATCCGGCAGCGCCGCCGCTGTCGTTTCCCTCGCCCTCGCCCTCGCCGCGCATGCTGATCCCGTCACCGTGGATGGCATCCGTGACAACTCCGGACCTGAAGGTTACACATTATTGCACACGCAGGCAACCAGTTCCGCGTGGGGCGACCAAAGCCTGGCAAACCTGTATGCCAAGCAACAGGGTGGCACGCTCTACTTGCAACTTTCCGGCAAAGCCGATGGCAATGCCGTGCTGCTTTTCATCGACTCGAAAAGCGGTGGAGCAAACGTGATCGCCAACAACCAGATCACTTCCGGAAACGAGCCCGACAAGATTAACAACCTGGCCGGCCACACCTTTGAGACTGGATTTGCTCCCGACTATGCATTGCGAATCTATGGTGCGGGCGGCAACGCCTACGTGAACCTCTATGATCTGCAGGGCCACACGAGTGTGTATGCCGGCAACTCCGGAAACCCCAGCGAGACGATCAACACAGGCATCATCAGCGCGATGAGGACGGTGTGGGGCAGCTACGCGAACAACACCGAATATGCGAACGGGAACTCCGGCCCGGAAATCGGCCTGTCCCTGTCCGCCATGGGTGTGCCCACCGGAAGCCAGCAGGTGAAGACGATGGCGTTCCTCTCCAACGGCGACTCCAACTACGGTTCCAACCAGGTGCTGGGCTCGCGGACCAGTGCGACTACCGTCATTGCCAACGCCATCACGAACTACAACTGGGAAACGGAGACCGGCACCCAGACCCTGACCTTTGCAGTGGACAACAGCGATACGGATGGCGACGGAACCCCCGACGCCACCGACACCGATGACGATGGTGACGGCCTGCTGGACACGGTGGAGACCAACACTGGAACCTATGTCTCGCCCACGAACACGGGAACGAACCCTTTGATCGCGAATACCGACGGAGACGCTGGTTCGGATGGTGAAGAAGTGAACGGAAACTTCTTCGGCTTCCTCTCCGACCCGACCAGCGCCAACTACGAAAACATCATGGTGCCAGGGAGCTTCAACACGCCGACCACGTGGGACGTCACGGGCAACTCGGGTAACACGATGACGCGCCAGGACGACACACTGACAGGACAATACCAGTGGTCGCTGGACTACAAGATCGCAGCCGTGGGTCCGATCATCTACAAATTCGCCGCCGACGGCAGCTATACCCACAACTGGGGCACTACCGGACCAAACGGCCCGGACATCACGGACACGATCCAAGCCAGCGGCAACCACCGCTTCACCTTCAACAACGCAACCTTGGTGCGGTCCCTGACGCGGATCACCTACCCGGATGTTTCCACCTATCTGGCGGCCTACAATGTCGTTTCCGGGGAGGATACGGACAGCGACGGCATCCTGAACCAGAACGAATTCGCGGCCAACATGGACCCGACGAATCCGGATACGGATGGCGATGGCAGCAACGACCTGGCCGACGCCCAGCCACTGTCAGCAACGCGGGACATCACCTTCAGCGTGAACATGAGCCAGCAGACGGTGCTGGGGAATTTCACCCCGGGTACGGACAGCGTGGTGGTGGACTTTTTCAACGGCCAAGCGGGGGCATTGCCCGATCTGGCGCTCACACCGGTGGGCGGAGGGATCTACAGTGGTACCCTGGTGAATTTCCAAGGTCCGGTGGGAACATCCATCGGGGAATACAAGTTCAAGAACACCAAAGCGGGCGCGCCGGACGGTGGGTACGAGGGCGCGATCGCGAACCGGACCTTCAATCTCGGAGCGGCCAACACGGCGCAAGTCCTGCCGACGGTCTACTTCAACAACGTGGCACCCGCCGGCGGCTACAGCGACTGGGCCACGACCAACGCGGGCGGCCAAGGTGCCAGCGGCGACTACGACAACGACGGGGTGAAAAATGGCGTGGAGTATTTCATGGGCCAGACCGGCTCCACCTTTACCCCCCACCCCGTCCCGGTGGGGAGTCTCCTGAGCTGGCCGCACTCCGCGACGGCAACGGGCATCACTTACAAGGTCTGGACTTCCCCGAACCTCACCACTTGGACCGATGTGACGGAAAGCACGGTGGATAGCGAAGGTACGCTCAAATATACCCTCCCTCCCGGGGGCGGAAAGTTGTTCGTCCGCTTGGAAGTGGTGACCCCCTGAGGATTTTTGTCTGGCAGATTGGTTCAGCGAGGGCGGTGGCGTGGTGCCACCGCCCTTTTTTTGCGGCCTTGGCAAAGCCCCGTCTATCCGACGGGCCTCCCAGCCTAACCGGCCCTGTGACGAAACCGGTGAAAAATTTATGCTTTGTTTTCTTAATTTTTTAAATAATCTGGATATACACACACCCTGAATATTCCATGATACCAAAATTTGAATTGGGCGGGATGGCTTGCGCCTTGGTTGCAGTTGGCGGGATTTTATCCGCCGGAAATGTGGAAGCGGTGACGATCGACGGCTCGGCAACGGGGCCGGACGGTTATACCACAAATCAAGTCCAGACGCTGGCCACCACCTGGGGAGCGCGGAACGCCTTGGCCAATTTCCGTTCGGTCCAAGACGGGAACACTCTCAATATCTTTCTGGGAGGGGTGATCGGATCCAAGCCCCAGTCCCAAGGATCTGGCGAATCGTTCCTGCTGTTCATCGATTCCAAGCCTGGGGGGATTTCGAAGATCAGCCCCACGCAAATCACCTATCTGGACGAGGAAGGAGACATTACCCAGGAATATTACATCAACAGCTTGGCTTGGGATGAAGTGGACGGGCTGACTTTTGAGGAAGGTTTCCTGCCTGATTATGCGATCCGGATCGGAGGAGGCGGCACCGGTGTCAATCGCCGGGCCTTCGTGAACCGCTATGACCTCGCGGCCGGGACTTTCAATATCTCAGGCGAAGCGCACCAAGCAAACCTGTCCGATGGGTTCATCTCCGATATGAGGGCGGAATGGAACGGCATCGGCCCTTTGGGCGACTACGCTACTTTCCCCTACGGGGTGGAAATGGCGCTGAACCTGCAAGGGCTGGGTGTGACGGGAGCAGGTACGGTGAAGGTGATGGCGATACTCGTCGATGGAATTGCCTTGGAGGGTTCGAACCAAGTCCTGGGATCCTTGCCCGCCGGGTCCACGGAACTGGGATATGGAATCAATTTAGCGAATTTCCAGACGATTGCGGGAACCCAGACGATTTCCATACCCGTGGCCGGAACGGGCCTCGATCCCGCCGGGGATGCCGACGGGGACGGCCTGCTGAACGGCGTGGAAACGGGAACCGGAACCTTTAGCAACTCGACGAACACGGGCACAAGCCCGACGGACAGCGATTCGGACGATGATGGCTACCCGGACGGGCCGGAGGTGAACGGCACCTCGGCGCTGGGATACGTTTCCAACCCGAACATCCGGAACTACACCAACATGGCGGTACCGGGCAGCTTCAACCTGCCGGAGGCGTGGGAAGCGAACAGCGCGGCGAATTCGCCCTCCACGGCGATGTCCCAAGTCTCGACGAGCCTTGCCGGCCAATACCAGTGGACGCTCGATTATCGCTTTCCGGTTTCCCAGATCGGTGCCACCGGACACAAGTTCACCACCGGTGGGACC
Source organism: uncultured Verrucomicrobiales bacterium (assembly GCA_964247045.1). GTDB lineage: Bacteria > Verrucomicrobiota > Verrucomicrobiia > Verrucomicrobiales > Akkermansiaceae > Luteolibacter. The sequence continues at coordinate 6,517 of CAXTTX010000211.1, forward strand.
TTCGCCATCCAATGGGGCTCCGGGGAGACCCCGGGACTGGCAGTGGCGGGTGGCAACGACATTCCGGGAGTGGTCGCCGCCGCGGGAATCCACCGCTTTTCCTTCGACCAGGTGACTCTGGCCTGTTCTTTCGCGCGGGTGACCTTCCCGAATGTCCCGGCGTTTCTCGCGGCCTACGGCGTCAGCGCGGGCACCGACACCGACGGGGATGGCATCTTGAACGAGAACGAATTTACCACCAACACGGACCCGACCAGCGCGGACTCGGACGGGGACGGGCTGGACGATTCGGAAACCACCCCGCTGGTGCACACCCCGCTGCCGGCGTTGTACGCGGCGTGGGTTTCCGGATTTCCCACCGAGCACCCCTCTCCTGAATCCGATCCGGATTCCGACGGCTTCAGCAACCTGAAGGAGTTCTATTTCGGCACCTCACCCGTCATCCACCAAGGGAACCTGCTGACCACGGAACGGACGGGAGCTTCCCTGATCCTACGCTGGCAACAAGCGGGGGTGGGGGTGAACTACCACCTCCAGCAAAGCGCCACACTCACGGGACCGGCCCCATGGCAGGAAAGCGCCATCGTACCCGTGAACGACCCCGACCAAACGGGCGTACCCGCCGGTTTCACCCGCAAACAGGCAACAATTCCCGCCGCAACCGGCAAACTCTTCCTGCGGGTGACCGCTTGGGAACCGACGGCCCCGGGGGGGCCGTAAGCCTGCGTTCAGGTGCCAATTTCCTGCTGAATTTCTTGACACGGCGCGGAATAACCGGCTTCTTTCCGCCCCGCGCCTGTCGCAAGGCACCCGTAGCTCAATTGGATAGAGCGTCTGACTACGAATCAGAAGGTTAGGGGTTCGAGTCCCTTCGGGTGTACCACTCATTTTCAGCGAGTTGGGCACGAAACTGGCTTGGCAGAAAATCCGACTCAAGCCGGAACGTTGCCGGAATCGGACGACAACCGTCGACCATCTGGCTTCCCCCTAGTCTTACCCAGTCAGACTATCGACGAGTAAAATTCAGGGTCCGGAGCAACTGCGGTAGGGGTTTGCCATCCGCCTCCACCCAAGCGCGGATGAGCAGGTCGGGGCGAGTTCCCGAGGCCGGGCTGAGTTCGACGCCACGTCCCTCCGCCCACTCGATCCGGTCCTCGTCAAGACCGGCGAACCAGCGGCCCTCGTTGCCCGGGCTGGCATCCGCGGCCGCGATGTCCACCGGCAGCCATCCCTTGCCCGGGACGAAAAACAGGACCCAGCACCGGTAGCCCGGGTCATGCTCCTTCCCTTCGTTGGCGGGCTTCAGGCGGCTCCCAAAAATGAGACGGCACGGAATGCCACGGGCACGGCAAAGTGCGATGAAGAGAGCATGCTGATCCGTGCAGGTATCCCCACTGCCTTCGAGGCATTCCATGGCGTCGCCGAGACACTTGCCTTTGGGGGTGGTGCCTGACTTCGAGTAGTGCTCGGATTTTGCGATCACGAGATCAAAGAACTTCCTGGCCTGTTTGAGCGGATCGTGTTCACCCGCGGCGGCTTCGTCCGCGAGGCGCCGGATCTCCGGCGTGACAGTCATGTGCGGTTCATCGGTGCGGAGAGAGGCGGCGAAAAGGATGGAATCCGTCGCGGCGAGTTCACGGGATTCCGCCGGAAGCGGGGGGATATCCGGAAGCGCCTCCCGGGTGACGACGAACTCGCTGACGATCTTCATTTCCCGCTTTTTGTCCGCGGCAATTTCAGCGTAAAGCCACGACCGGCCGTAAACCGGGTCCCTGGTGACCTTCAGTGAAGGCGGCGCTTCAATAATCTTGAAATCAAGCACCCTTTGGCCGGGCCGGTCCTCCGGCATCCAGAACCAGCCACGCACAACTTTCGATCCGGCCGGCCAGTCCGAGACCGAAAAAGTCTGCCTTATGACGTAGGTGGTATCCGCAGATGCCGAGGAAAATTCCATGATGCAAAAAAGGAGCGGCGAAACGGCCACGAGGCGAATTCCCGTTGAGGCCAATACTGCCATCGAACGGAAGAAAAATCTGATGGGCATCCCTGTCTCGTAACAGTATTCGACGTGATGGGTCGAGCGTATTTCCTCAAAAAAAATGCCGGTGAAAATTTCGTTAGACAATCGGGGCATACAATCGTTAGAAAAATCCAGACGAATTTCCAAATCACTTCCAGGATCTGCAAACTCATTAAGATCTGATAGATATCCAGCAGATGCCGGTGACGATCCAATTCGTTCCCCGATCCGGGCACGTGGCTTTTTGCAATGCGGAGAATCCCTACTTTGCTTCCCGTGATGACCACGCTCCCCGGGTCTGGCAGAACTAGGGAGCAGCGCTGCAAAAATTTACATATCAGTTAGTTGCATCCCTAACTTCCGGGGAAATGACCGGACGCCATTATCGATCGGAAGTTGCCGGAGACCGGGAGAGCACCCCGCGCCTCAAGGGCATCCCACACGACCGGAGGCGGTTTGAGGAAAGTGTTTGCCGCCCCCCCTGCCTGATAGTGTATGCGACAAACGTGTTCCCTGCCGAGATACCGATGCCCGGATGTATCCCACCGCCGCAT
>CAXTTX010000212.1:0-8082 GCA_964247045.1 uncultured Verrucomicrobiales bacterium
CCCGCAGAGCCCGCTCATACTCGCGCTGGAAAATGCTGCCATCGGTTTCCGGGAAGGCATCCCAAATCGACACGCCGAGGAGATCCGCCGCCGCGGGTGCCAGGATGCGTTCCGCCTCGGCGTTCAAGTAGCGGAAGGTCCAATCGCGGCCGAGGGTGAAAAAGCCGTCCGGCAAATTCTCCAGCATTCCGGACAAGCGGGTGGAGGTTTGCCGGGCCTGCTCGCCGATATTTTCCAAGGCCTCCTCCGCCGCCTTTCGCTCCGTGATGTTGGTGTGCATGACCACGGCCCGAACCGCGGGATGGTCAACCAGCGGGCTCACTGTTAGACGGAACCACCGTTTTTCCGAAGGTGAATGACATGGGTATTCCACCGTAAATTCCGCCAGCGACCCTTTCAGGATCTTGCGGATCGCGAGCGCCACCGGTGGGCCTTCCCCGCCATAGGCGCCGGTCGTGTTTTCGCAGACGTCCAGGTAGTTGCGGCCGATGCCATGATTCGCATCCTGAAGCCCGTTCTCCTCGGCAAAACGCCGCCAGCTCGCATTCACCGCCACGATGGTGCCCGAAGCATCCAGCAGGGCGATGTGGCTGGGCAACGCGTCCAGAATCGCGGTCTGCATGGGTTCCTCACCGGCGGGCTGAGGGGTTTTTTTATCTCGTAACATATAATACAATCCAAACGGCCAAAGTTATACCGTATCTCCAAATCCGGTATGGGGCAGCAGGTGTGGAGCAGCAAGGTTATTCGCGGCAATCGCCGTGACGCGGGTCATCCAGAGGAAAATGAGTCATTTCGGCACTATCAATGACTAGGCATAACTCCCATGGAGCATCAGGACCCGGAGCGGGATATGGCTTCCGTAAACCTGCGGATTTACCGACGGGGGAAAAGGACGCAGGGAGCGCCGTGGAATGCGCATCGGCAGCCTGCAACGGACCTTGCAGGGTGGGGGTTGGGTTGACTGCCACCACCGGACCGTTAGGGATAACGGTCCCTGCCTTGGAGAGGGCCCTGCTTGAGGGTTATAGCAAAAGGCCCGCCCCCCTGGTGAAGGGGGCAGGCGCTGCGATGCAAAGGGGAACCCGGCCGGGTTCTCAAAAGGGTGACCCGGCCGGCAGTGTCCGGTTAGAAGTGGAAACGAAGGCCGCCTTCGACCATCCAGTCGTCGCCGAGTTCGTCGGCGCCGGTGATGTCCGGATCGTCGAGGTAGAGCCAGCGGCCACCGCCGTAGATCTCGAAGGTGTCGCTGACGTGATAGGAGAGGCCGGCGAAAGCCTGGGCGGTGAAGACCCAGTCGTCGCCACCGAAGCCGCCGCTGAGACCGGACTCAACGTAGCTGGCGCCCAGGCCGCCACCGATGTAGGCGCTGAGGCCGCCACTGATGAGCTTCTCAAGTTTCACGTTGAAGGTGACGGGGACGATGTCGAGGTCCGGATCGCCGCCGATGGCGCCGATGGGGATCTTGCTGTCGTGGTTTTCGGTCCAGCCGGCCTCGCCGTAGAGGGCTACGGCCCAACCTCCGACGGACCACGGGGAATTGGCACCGAGCTGGAAGGTGTAGATGTCCTCGTCGGCCTCGAAGAGGTAGCCGCCGGAGCCGCCGACGAAGAATTCCCAGGAGCCTTCCGGGGCCATGGGCTGTTGCGGGGCGGGCTCGGAGACGACTTCGGTTCCGGCGAAGGCGGGTGCCGATAGCATCAGGGATAGGAGGAGTGTCTTTGATTTCATGGTCACTGCATTTTGGTTGTTGTGTGAGAAGGGCGCGGTGAACTTGCAAGAAGGTCACCGATCCGTTCCAAACGCTTTAGCAGGATGGGTTCCTACTCCGTCGCCGGGCGTCGCAAGGCCCTGATGCTTATGAAACCTTGGAAAAACGGGGGATGAGGCCCGGAGGGGAATGTGCATGATATTGCCAAATGCGCGATGGGTGACGCTTTATGCAAGATGCACGGAAGACTCAAGACGAGGAGACTTGAGACGCAAGAGGAGAGGGAGAGGGAGAGGCCGGGGAGCGGACCTTGGGCGTTGGTGGTGGGGTGGGCTGCCCAACCGGATCGTTAGGGATAACGGTCCCTGCCTGAAGAGCGGCCCTTACTGGCCGGTGACGACGCCGAGGCGGGTGAAGAGATGGGGGGGGCTGGGAGGGATGGGGGCGGTGGAGCGGAGGGTGCAGAGTTCGGTGATGCCGTCACCGGTGGGGACCAGGGGGGCGATCTCGGAGGAAGGCTGGATGCTCCAGGTGCCGGGGTCCATGGTGGGTGAGGTTTCCAGGGTGAAGCGGAGTCCGCGCATGGAGCTATCGATGCGGCGGAGGTAGGTGAACTGGGTGTAGTGCTGGTCGTCTTGGGAAACGGTTAGCATGGCGGGAACGAGCGGGAGGCCGTCCTGGGTCAGCACGGATACGGCGGGGTCCGATCCGGCGGCGTATTCCCAGCGGTTCTTGATGCCGTCGGCATCGGGATCGGCATCCGGGGCACCCAGGCCGTCGTCGATCTGCGCGGGAGTGAAGCTGCGGGACATCCATTCCAAGTAGGAGAATTCCCCAGCGAAAGCGTAGCCGATGGCCTGCTGGCCGTCCGCGTTGAAGTGAAGGTTATCGGCGGCGAGGCCGAGGCCATCGGTGGTGATGATGCCGGTGAGAGGATCGGCCGCGGCGACGGCGTCCTGGGCGGCGCGGACCTGGTTGAGGTAAGTGGCGGCGAGGTTGGTCTGGCCGCTGGAAAGGCGGGCAACGACAAAGGGGAGACGGGGGTAGGTGGCACGGATGTCCGCGATGAAGCGGGTGAGGTTTTCCTGATAGGCCGGGGCGTAGCCGGCGATGGCGTCCGACTCGCCCTGGAGCCAGACCATGCCCTGGACCTCGATGGTCACGCCGGGATAGCGCGCGGCGAGCGCGGCGAGGCCCTGGGTCATGGTTTGCTGGAAGGTGAGGTATTCGGGGCCATCGCCGGTGGTGGTGGCATCGCCACCGGCGGCCCATTGCACCGCGAGGTTGGTGCCACCTTTGGCATATTTCACGAGGGCGATGTGGGTGCCGGTTTCGCCGGCCCAGAGATCGGCGAGCCTGCGGCCGAGGGTGATTTCCGGGCCGAATTGCGAGGTTTCGCTGAGGCCGGGGCGCAGGCTGCCGAGCGAGGAGGGCTTGGCGGCGGCTTTCTGGAAGAAGTCCACATCGGTCTGGGTCGCCTGCAAGTTCACGGGTGAGAGCGGCAAGCTGCCGGGGACGGCACGGCCATCGGTGTTCGACTGGCCGCCCATGAGGACGACGCGGAGTTTCGTGACGGGTGTGAGGTCCGGGTTGTTGGTATCGCGCAGGGCGATGATTTTCGCCGGGGTGAGGGCTTCGTCGAAGATCCACATCTCGTCGATCTGGCCGTTGAAATCGAAATCATTCGAGGTGAGATAGGCATCGCCGATGGCGTTGAAGGTGAATCCCGTTAGAGCTCCGGTGACGGTTCCTCCCAGGACGCCGTCCACGTAACAGGAGAGGGTGGTGCCGGAGGCTATGAAGGCGTAGTGATGCCAGGCGGTGTCATCCGGGGCGTTGAAATTCGCCTGGCGGGCGGATTCGGAGGTGCTGGACCCGCGCCAGCGGAGGCCGAGGCGGCCGGTGGCACCGTCGGCTTTGTCGGAGAGGCTGAGGAAAAACACGTTGGTGCCGGCCTCGCCGATGACCATGTCGAACTGGGCGCTTTCGCCGGTGTCGCCGGGTGCTTTCTTCGCCCAGAAGGCGATGCTATAATGCATGCCGGAAGCGAAGGAGGAGGAAGGGATGGCGACGTAGTCATGATCCGCGCCGAGGTTCAGGGCGCCGCCGCCGAATTTGAAATCGCCCGGGGTGGTGGTGATGCCGGAATTGCCCGGGGTGGCGACGTCGGTGAGGGTGCCGTGGCGGGCGTTGACGGAGGAGTCGGTGTAGTTGGAGTCGAAGGTGTAGTGGGAGAGGATACCGGCGTGCAAAGAGGAGAGAGAGACGAGGCAGAGGAGGATGGAGAGGAGGATGGGCTTCATGCCGGATGGGTTTTTGGAAGAGGGAGATGAGGGGAGAGGCTGAAGAGGGATGAAGCCCTGACGGAGGGGGGACACTCCTGTCCCCCTGACAGAGCACTGGTTTTTTTATCTTTGGGGAATCCGAGCAGTGCCAGAGAGACAAGAGTGCCGCCCTCTGTCAGGCTTTGGGATTTTGTGAGGTTTCCGGGGAAGAGAAGACCGGTGCTCTGTCAGGGGGACAGGAGTGTCCCCCCTCCGTCAGGGCTTCCCGTGTCAGTCGAGCATCTCGACGCCAAGGCGGGTGAAGAGGCGCTCTGTGCCGGATGGGACGGGAGTGTTGGAGCGGATGGTGCAGACCTCGGTGACGCCGTCGCCGGTGGGGACAGGCGGGGCGACTTCAGAGGCGGCTCCGATGGTCCAGGTTCCCGCGCCCAAGGTGGAGGACGTTTCCACCGAGAAACGCAGGCCTTTTGCCGCGCTGTCGATGCGACGGACATAGGTGAATTGCAAAAATTGCTCGTCCTCCTGCAAGACCGTCTCCATGGCTGGCACCAGCGAAACGCCGTTCCTGGTCCGCGCCGACACGTTCGGGTCGGAACCCATGGCGTATTCCCAGCGGTTCGTGATGCCATCGTGATCCGGGTCCGCGGCGGGCAAGGCGTCATCACCGGTTAGAGTGTGATCCATGAGCCATGAATTCCATTGTTGGGCGAAGGTGTCCGCGGGCATGACCCAGATATTGCGATACTGCACGGGGCCGCTGGCGGCGGTGTCGTGGGCCTGGAGCCAGAGGGCGTGCAAGCCGGGTGCCTCCGCGAGGGATTCGCCGGTCTTGGCGGTGATTTCCACGTCATCATGGATGAGCATGCCGTTCCAGCGGATGGTGGCACGGGCATTGGCAACCTTGTCGGTGCCGCTCCAGCGGGCGGCGGTGAACCAGACATCATAACTCTGCCAGTTGTTCGCGCCGAGGCTGGCGTTCTGGGAGGCCGGTTTTTGCAGATAGATCGCGCCGGCGTCGTTGTTGGCGAGCGGCGTCACGCCGGGGGCGGTGTTGAGCACCTGGAGTTCATAACTCGTCTGGAGCTTGATGCCGGAGTTCCCCGCCTGCTGGCCGGTACCGCCGGAGGGCGACAGCCATTCGATGTGAAGCTGGAAATCCTTGAACTGTTGCACGGAGACGATGTCGTTCGGCGAGGGCGAGAGGTTTACCGACATCGCGCCATTCGCCACGGCCCAGTTCGGCACGGCGTTGTCCGCGTAGCGACGCCATTGGGCATCGCGCGAGGTGGCGGTGCCGTCGAAAAGGACGAGCGCGTTTGCCGGCGGCGGGGCTGGCGGGTCCGTCACCGCGAGGTAGTCGATGTTCCCGCCGCTGCTGCCGGTGGCGGTCGCGCGGATCAAGTTCACGCCCACGTTGAGGTTCACCACCATGGGCGCGGTCATTTGCCAGGTCGTCCACGAGCCCGTTAGATTGAAGGCCAGGGCACCGTTGGCCACGTTGCCATTGACGCGGATGGCCAAGGGCCGGTTGCCGGTACCGAAGTTCGCGTAGCGAAAGGAGATCGTGTGCGGGCCTGCCTGCGTGGCCGTCACCGACCATTCGATGTACTGGCCGGTGTTGGTCGTGTAATCCCCATAACCGCCGCCGGAGTAGCCGCCATTCTCGGTGCTGGCAACCACCCCGGAGCGGGTGGCGTCCTCGGCCTCATAGATCGACGTCGCCGAGGGTGGCACCGGCACGGGTGGTTCGGCTGGAGGCTCCAAGGTCGCGAAGTCCGCTCCCGCCGCGGCCGGACGGCTGTTGAGCGTATACCATGCCTCGGTCGCCCATGGGGCGATGTTGTTGTCGTTCACGAAATTCTTCAGGCGGAAATAGGTCACCTTGCCATTTTCGAGGGCGGGGATTTTCAGGAACACCTTCTTGCGGTCCGTCGAGACGCCGATGTCGGTGATGGTGCGGGTGGTGGTGCCGATTTTCGGGCCGCCGTAGCTGATGGTGGGTGTGTAGGAATACTGCTGGACCTGATAGTTCACCGGCTGCGAGCAGATGCCGAAGGGCACGGGCTGGGTGAACTCCACGATGAAGCCATCCGCCCGCGAGCGGATGCTGTGGATCTCGAAGGTGGTGTGGCCGTTGGGCTGGAGTTTTTGCAGGCCGGAGAGCTTGCCATTCCAGTTCCAGTTGCCACCCGCGCCGAGGCCGCCGGCGTAGAGCGAGCCGTCCGGCCCCCAGACGAGGCGGTTCATGCCAGTTTCCAGGCCCTGGGTGAACTGCATGACGACGCCCTGGTATTCGCCGTTGATCTTCTCCATGAAGACGCGGTTGATGCCGCCGTGGGTCAGTTCCGCGAAGAGCATCTGTCCGGCATAGGCACCGCTGGGGATGAGCACCGGTTGTGCGGGTGAGTTGGAAATTTCGCCGTGCGGCAGCCAGAGCGCGGGTGCCTTGTAGGGCGTGGTGCCGTTGGGGTTGAGTTGGTGGCCGTAGAACTCGCCGGGGCGGATGTGATTGATCTTCGAGGAAGGCATCCAGCAGCCCTGGTTGTCGCCGCCGAAGAGCTCGCCATCCATGCCGATGCCGAGGCCGTTGGGCGTGCGCAGGCCATTGGCCATGATTTCCCAGGTGCGCGCGGCCTCGTTGATGCGGAGCAGCGAGCCGGGGCCGTTCGGCACGGGATAGGAAGGCTGCGAGCCGGGCAGGTAGGCCGAGTCACCGGTCTTGAGCGGGACCGAGGTGGTGACCCAGAAGTAGCCGTCCTTATGCACGAGGTTGAAGGAGAACTCGTGGTAGTTGAACGAGGCGGGCCAACCGTGGGCGATGGCGGTGTATTCATCGGCCACGCCGTCCGCATCGAGATCGACCAGCTTGGTGACCTCCTGCTTCTGGGTGACGTAGATGGCACCATTGAGCACCTTGAGGCCGAGCGGCTCGCCGAGACCTTCCGCGAATTTCCGCACGGTCACCGCACCGGGACCTGATAGATTGCCGAGGATATAGACGGCTCCCACCGTGTCCCAGGTGGAGATCGCGAGGCGGCCATCCGGCAGGAAGTCCATGCCACCGACGCGCGGATTGAATCCCGCGGGGCGGAAGTTCACGAGATTGAAGCCGGGATGCACTCCGGTGAGCGGCCGGCCATCGCCGGGACCGCCGGCGGTGCCGCCCTCGCCATCCTCGTAGTAATAATTCTTGAGGCCGGGAGAGGTGACATGGATCTGGCCGTCCTCGGTCGAGAAGGCGCTGGAAGGCATGGTAGTGAAATCCGGCGCACCGGGTGGTTTCCATTCGAGCAGCACCCGGGCGTTGCCGGTGTTCTGATAGAAATCCACGTAGAAGGGATAGCTGCCCGCGAGGAGGCTGAGCGTGGCGGTGCTGGAGGTGAGGTCCGGATGATCGTTGTTGATGACGAGCGTGGCGCTTTCACCGACGAAAAATTTCGCGCCATCGTCGCTGGTGAGGCGGAATTCATAAGTGCCGCTGGTGGGCACGACGATTTTCCCCCAGGCGTGGCCGAGGTAGTATTGGGAAATGGGCGCGCCATAAATGGAGGCCCAACTGCCGGTGAAATCGACGGCCGGGAAATCGCCCGCGGCATTCGGCGTCTGGCCATCCACGAGGACGGGGATTTCACGGAGGGACTCGCCGAGTTCATAGAGCCAGACGGTGACGCCGGATTTCATCGCCTGGGCGGCGGCGCGAGGCGAGAGGGCGATCAAGGACAGTGCCGCCGTGGCGGCCAGGAGGAGAAAACGTCTCATGGGTTCCAAGTCGTGTTCAGGACGGTTTCGCCGTTGGAAGTGAAATCGAGGAAGGTATCGCCCCCGGCGGTGCGGAGGGTTGCCGGGCCGCTGCCGATGGTGCGGGTGGCGGTCTGGCCGGTGCCATCCAGCTCGAGCGAAAGCGTGGTCCCGGCGGGCAGGCCCGTGATCGTGAATTTCCGCGTCATGGCGGATCCGGCGAGGGCTTCCGGGCGCTCCTGGATGGCAACCCGCGCGCCGCCCGCGAGGACGGCGTCATACTTGATGATGATGCCGTCGGTCTTGTCGAGTAGCCGCATCACCATGGTCGAGGTGGTGGACTTGCCG
>CAXTTX010000212.1:8092-8661 GCA_964247045.1 uncultured Verrucomicrobiales bacterium
TTGTTGACGAGTTGGTAGCCGCGCCAATCGATCTGCGTGGCGACCGGGTTGCCGCCTTGGGCAGCGGTCCATGCCTTGTAGTCGCCGAAGAGGGCGATGTCCTGCAAGCCGAGGGCGGGAGTGGTGGTGGGAATGAAGCGGAGGCGGACGTTGCTGCCCGTGACGGCGAGTTGCTTGGCGTTGCCATCTTCGGGTGGCGAGACGATGGAGTCCCAGTACTGGGCATCCCAGGTGGAGCCGCCGTTGGTGGAGACCTGCACACGCAGCACGTTTCCGGAGCCGGGCGTGAAGTAGTTGAGCATCACGTTCGAGTACTTCGTGAGATCGAGCGCGGGAGATGCGAGGGAGGCGGAGGTGTTCGGGAAACTCCACTGCGAGCCGGTGGTGACACCCGCGGCGGTCCAGCCCGCGGGGATCGTGGTTTCATCGGTGATGCGGAAAAGGAAGGCGTCCTCGAGCTGGTGGTAGGTGGTGCCGAGGGAGACGGAGTTGCGCTGGCTGAAGTCCCAGACTTTTCCTTGGAACTGGATGCCGCCGTTCCAGACCTTCCGGGACGCGGCGAGCTTCGT
>CAXTTX010000212.1:8671-9026 GCA_964247045.1 uncultured Verrucomicrobiales bacterium
AGGCCCAGAGGTCGGAGCGCAGGGCGAGCACGAGCATGCGGGTCTTGTTTTCCAAGATCATGCGGAAGGCCCAGGGATCGCGGCCACGGGTGGTGGCGGCTTGCAGCGAGGGGCCGCATAACGCGGGCAAGAGGATGGCGAGCGCCCGGAGGGCGCGAAGGATGGGTTTCGGGCGGGACATGGATTTCCAGCGTGGGTTTTGCCCGGTCCGCGGTGGTCCGGGGAACCGTGCGGAAAGAGGCAACAGACATACCGCGCTTTTAGGGATGGGGAGCCGACAGGGAAAATGCCGCCTTACCCAAGCATTTCACTGAGAGCAACGAAGATAATATATAACCGACTGATTCCGTGAATA
>CAXTTX010000213.1:0-3641 GCA_964247045.1 uncultured Verrucomicrobiales bacterium
GCCGGCTACTTCATCGACTACAAGTACGGCTCCGAAGCGAATCAGATCGCGCTGGTCGCCGTGCCGGAGCCGGGTTCCGCCGCGCTCGCGGTGGTTGGAGCGGCGCTGTTGCTGAGAAGGCGCCGGAGCAAATCCTGTGACCCCACCGCCAAGTGATCATCTATCGGCGAGGTATTCGAACAAATCGGTTGAAATCCGTTTTCTTGTGCTAGGTTGCTTGCCGGTTTCTCCGGGATGAGGACATCACGCCGCGACATTTCACGCTGGTTGCTGGCAGGCTTTTTTGTCCTGGCCGGGCTGAATCATTTCCGGGATCCTGCCATCTACCTTTCCATGATGCCGCCCTGGCTGCCGTGGCCAAGGGAGATGAACCTGGTCTCAGGGGCCGCGGAATTGCTGGGCGGAATCGGAATCTTGCATCCTTTTACCCGCAGGGCAGCGGGGTGGGGGCTGGTCTTGCTTTTGCTCGCGGTTTTCCCGGCAAACGTCCATGTGGCCGTCCACGGTTGGCCTGGAGTCGTTATTTCGCCGTGGGTTTTATGGGGCCGGCTGCCCTTTCAGCTGCTTTTTCTGGTATGGGTCTATCAGGGTTGTCGGCTGGGAAGACCTTAGTCGTCTTCCCATGGCCACAAACCATGCCTTCAGGGTTCCTCGGACGGGATCTCCGGAAGCACGGGCTCTTCGACGACGGTCGCGCGCGGGGCCTTCCCCTCTTCCTGAACGGGGGCTTCCGTCGTAGTTAGATTCGCTTCGCCCAGAACCTGCTGCCCGGTATTCTGCGAGGAGGAATTGTTCGTGTAGGCGGCGACGGAAAGGCCCTTTTCCAGGACGATGCCGGGGCCTTTGTTCAAGTTCGCCTGGTTGGACGTCGTGATGACTTTAGCCGCGGCCGCACGGATGACAAAGCCCCCCAGCAGGTTGCCGCGTGCCGTGTTGCCGGTGATCTTCCCGCTGCCGGCGCTGTCGAGGACCAGGCCGAATTCACGGTTGCCGATGAGCTGGTTGCCCTCGATGGACGCGGAAGCGAGCCCGTTGTCCGCATGGATGCCATTGCGGCTGTTTCCCTTGCAAAGGTTGTTCACGAGGATCACGGCGGCACCGTCCCAGGATTCGATGCCATGTTCGAAGTTGTCCAACGACTCACACTCGCGGGCTTCCAAGGTGCTCCCTTGGCCAATGACGGCAATACCGTTCCAGCCGTTGTCGGAAAGTCGGCTGCGGCTTATGGTCACTTGGCCTCCCTCGATAACCGCCAGACCATGACCGCTGGCTTCCGTGAACTTGCAATCGACAAACGCGGCAGTACCACCGCGCACTAGGGCCACGGAAAAACGGTTCGTGCCGGCCGCGAAAGACTCATGGCGGAAGGTGATGCCGCTGACACGGGCACCCTTCGCCGCAGGCCCGATGGTGATGGCGCTGGCCTCCCCGGGCAGGCATTCAACACGGCAGTTCGCCACACCGGCACCCTGCAATTCGACGGCGGCGTTGATGACCAGTGGCCCTTTCCATTCACCGGGACCCAGCACGACGCGGTCGCGGTCATGGGCGGAAGCCAGGGCTTCAGCGGGTGTCGGAAAATCCCCGGGAACGCGGATCGTGCGGGTATAGCTCGCCAACTTCTCCAAACGCGCCGTGATCTCCGCGTCGCCTGGAGCGAGCGAGGCGGCTTCACGCAGCCAATCGAGTGCCTGCTGGTCGAACTGGCCCTTGTCCCGCCCGATCGCCTTCGCCAGCAGATCCCTCGCTCTGGCCTGGTCGGCCGTGGCCTTGTCCTGGCCGGCCCGGGCGTCTGTTAGGACTGTCTTTGCTTCCGGGTCATCGGCATTCTTCGTAAGCACCGGATTGACCATGGCAATGGCCTCGCCCCACTTGCGCTGGGCCAAGGCCTCCTTGGCGGCGGCGATGGCTGCTGCGCGGGACTGTCCGAGGCGTGACGTGGCCACGCGATCCAGAATCGCGAGCGCTTCCTTTTCCTTTGGATAGTTTTCGAGAACCTTGCGGGCAGCGGTCTCGGCCGGATCCAGGCGTCCGGCATCCAGTTCGGCGATGGCCTGCCCGGTCCAGTAGCCGATGAACTGGGTCTGTTCCTCACCCATGCCGCTTTCGATGCTGCGGCGTCCGCGGGCGGCCACATCCGCACCGGAAGAACCGGCAGGAGAAATCTTTTCGATCTCATCAAAGGCGGTAGCTGCCTCCTGCCAGCGGCGGTTTTCGACATAGGCCGAGCCTTGGCGCTCTAGGAATGCGATCCGGACAAGGCGCTGTTCTTCCTTCGCCTGCTCGCTTTCGACATAGATCCAGGCTCCTCCTGCGGCACCCAGCGAAAAGACGAACAACCACACGGCATAGGAAAGCGCGCGGCCCGGTGTCTTCTCCGCTTTGGGTTCCTCCTCGATTTCCAAGGGGGCCATCGGAACCGCGGGAGCAGCGATTCCACCGCCGAGCTTGATGGTCTTGGGCGGTGGCGGAATGGAGGTGTCCGCCCTCGCCGCAGGTTTTTCGGAAACCGCCGGTATTATGATATCCGGAGAAACGTCCGGATCGGCGGCGGATTCAGCGATTTCTTCCTTGTCCGCGATTTGCGGCGACAAGAGATCTGCTTGCGGGACGTCGGCTGGTCGAGGCTCTGGAACGCTTGGTGGAGTGGAAACCACCACCGGCGCCGTCGGCGCCGTCGGCGCCGGCGCGATGCTCTCTGTCGCAATACCCAGAAATTCGTGAACGCCCGCCAGGGCTTCATCGAACTCCACGAGGCCTTTCCGGTAACGTTCGGCCAGGACACCCGGAGGCGCGGTCCGGACCATCGCGGCGATGTGCTCGCGGGCTGTTTTGAAATCCGCGAGGTGGGGACGCGGATCCTCTCCAGGACCGAGACCGAGAACCTTACGGGCTTCCGCGAGCGTCATGAGGAGAAAAGAGATGAAATGGAAGCACCTGGCTAGCCGACAAATTTCTGGACGATGGGCATACGCCGGCCGATTCCGAATGCTTTCGAGGTGACGCGGAGGCCCGGTGCCGCTTGGTGGCGTTTCCACTCGTTGAGGTCCACCCGGCGCTGGATCCAGCGGACGGTGGTTTCCTCGTAGCCGCGCGAGATGATCTCATCCGCGGAAAGCTGGTGCTCCACGTAGAGTTCCAGAATGGCATCGAGAATCTCGTAAAGGGGCAGCGTGTCCTGGTCCTTTTGATCCGGGCGGAGTTCCGCGCTGGGCGGTTTGTCGATGGTGTTCCAAGGGATAACCTCTTTCTCCCGGTTGATCCAGCGGCAGATTTCATAGACCCGCACCTTCGGGAGGTCGGAGATCACGGCGAGGCCGCCACACATGTCACCATAGATCGTGCAATAGCCCACCGCGAGTTCGCTCTTGTTGCCGGTCGTGAGCAGGAGGTGGTTGTCCTTGTTGGAGAGGGCCATGAGCATCATGCCTCGGATGCGGGCTTGCATGTTTTCCTCGGTGACGTCTTCAGGCTTGTTGCCGAAGACCGGGCGCATGGTGGCCTTGAGACTCTCGAAGGTATCACGGATGGAAACCTCGTCACAGCGGATGCCGAGGTTCCTCGCCAGGGCAAAGGAGTCGTCCACACTGCCGCGGGAGGAATAAGGGCTGGGCATCGTGAGTCCATGCACGTTTTCCGGC
>CAXTTX010000213.1:3651-9021 GCA_964247045.1 uncultured Verrucomicrobiales bacterium
GGCCCCAGGGCCGCGGCGGCGATGGTTGCCGTGAGCGCGGAGTCGATGCCCCCGCTCAGGCCAAGGCAAACACTCGAAAAACCGCACTTGGTGACATAGTCGCGCAGGCCGAGGACGAGCGCTTGGTACAATTGTTCGCAGTCTCCCTCCTCAAGCGGTGAGTCTGAATCCACAACGCTGAAGGGATCGACAACCGCGCAGCAGTCTTTGAATCCGGGAAGCTGGCGGATGATCCTGCCATTGGCTCCCACCACCACCGAGTGGCCGTCGAATACCAACTGGTCATTCCCGCCCACCGAGTTGCAGTAAACCACCGGGACTTTCGCCTTCCGCGCGATCCCGCCAATCATCGAGCGCCGAAGGAGAGGTTTCCCAAGGTGGAAAGGGGAGGCGCTCAGGTTCAGGATGAGATCGGTGCCCTTGGCGGAAAGTTCCCCGACGGGGTCGCGGTCGTAGAAGGGTCGATTCAGATAGTTCTCGGTCCAGATGTCCTCGCAAATGGTGATACCGATGCGATGTCCGTTCCATTCCAGCGGCTCGCAGGATTCCCCCGGCTCGAAATACCGTCGCTCATCGAAGACGTCATACGTGGGAAGGAGGGTTTTCCACACCCGGTGGCGGATTTTTCCCTGTTCCAGCCATGCTGCCGCGTTGCGGAAAGGCTTGCCGGGTTTCGAGGGGTGGTTGTAATCAACGTAGCCGACCAAGAGGGGAACCTCGCGGATTTCGCCCGCGAGATAGTCCAAGGCTTGGAGGCACTTGGGAACAAACTGGGATTTGAAGACAAGATCTCGGGGGGGGTAACCCGCCAGGGAGAACTCCGGCGTGACCACCAGATTCGCGCCGTTTTCCAAGCACTCCCGGTAGGCGGCGAGAATGCGCTTCACGTTTCCGGGAAAGTCGCCGACGACGGTATTGATTTGGGCTAGACCGATCTTCATGGACGGCCTGAGGAAACACCCGGCGGAGCGCGGCTAGAAAGCAAAAACGATGGCGGCCCTCCTAACGAAATGGCTTGCCTTCTCCGGGAATCCGGGCAGCGTCTCGATCATCCGCCACACCTGCCATGAAACGCATTGTTCCTTTTGCGTGTTTGGCTTTGGCCATTCTTCTTTGGCTGGCTTTCCCCGTTACGTTCCCGGTTGGGAAGCAGGCGGCAAGCGAGACACCCGGCTCTCCGGCCACCGGCGGTGGTTCACGCAATGCCAATCATGCCTCATCGGCGCCAGCGGACGCGAACGAGGTTTTTGAGCCGGGGAAACGGGATCGTGCGGCGGGGGAAGAGGATAGGCCGGGATACCGGGACAGTGCCCGGTCCGCGAACCTGAGGGGTAGCCAGCAGGTGGAGAACCGGGATTTTGAAAGTGCCCTCCGGGATTTTGAAAAGGCCCTTGCCTTGGAAAAGGACAATCCTAGCGTTTTGTTCAATATCGCCGAGGTGTATTTCGTGACAGACCAATGGGAGAAGGCAGCGGTCGGCTTCGGCGGGGTTTTGGATCGGCTGCCGGCCGACAATATTCCGCTGAAGCGGCTGGTGGAGTTCAAGATCCTGCTTTGCAAAAACAAACTCGGCCGCGGGGGAGAGGTGACGGCATTGGCGGGAAATCACCGCGGGGAGACTGATTCTCCTTATGAACATTACGCCAACGCGGCGATGGCATATGAGCGCGGGGACGTGGCGACCGCGGAAAAGTGGATGGGCGATGCGGCAGAAATCTTCCCCGACGCCCGGACTTTGGCCCCGTGGCAGGACACGATGTTCGAGTACGGATACCCACAGAACCCATGAAATCAACAAAATCCACGATAACGACTGCTTGCCGGACTGGAAACCTTTGTCTACTTTGCGGCTATTCAAACGTCATGAAAGCCACCTTCCTTTTTACCTTTCTTGCCTTGGCCCCCCCCGTGTTTGCGCAGGCCGAATCCGAAGCGGAGATCGACGCCGCGCCGTCCAAGCCCGGGGCAGCCGCCGCTGAGGCCAAGCCGGGTGAAATCAAGAAGGAGGATCTCCTGCCAAACCAGCAGGCATTCTTGAACCTCCCGGAGGAAAGCCGTAAAGAATTCTTGAAGCACCTCGGCGAGGCGACACGGATTTTCCAGCAAAAGCGGATTTTCGAAACGATCGAGGAACTGGACAAGGCATTCAAGATTTTCCCTGATAGCCCGGAACTCTACAATCTCCGTGGCAGTTGCTTCGTCGAGATGCGCGCCTTCGACAAGGCACTGGCGGATTTTGAGAAAGCCCGTTCCTTCGGTCAGGAGAACCCCAGCGTGGATTTCAACATCGCTGAAGTCTATTTCGTGACCAAGGAGTGGAAGAAATCCGCGGATCTGTTCGAGAAGGTGCTGAAGCAAATCCCGGCTAGTAACACCGCCCTGAGCCGTTTGGTGGAATTCAAGATCATGCTCTGCAAGAAAAAGCTGGGTCAGGACGCCGAGGTCTTGATCCTGGCGGAGAAATACGACTTCCAGGACGATTCCCCGTACTATTACTACGCGAACGCCGCCCTGGCCTATGAGAAGAAGGATCTCATCAAGGCTGAAGAATGGCTGGCCATGGCCGGCCGGATTTTCCAAGATCCCAATGTGATTGCACCTTGGCAGGACACCATGGTGGAGTTCGGTTATATCAAAAGCTTCTACGGTGAAGACGCCGCAACTCCTGCCGCGAGGAAGTAAGGCATTGTCAGGCTCCGGCGGCTGCCCGCTTGAGTTCCTCGATGAAGGCCAGCACTTGGGCCGGGGTTTCCCCCTCCAGTGAAACACCGGCGGAAACTCCGATGGGACGTGGCTCGCTTTCAAGGTGGCGGGACACCAGACGTTGCCGTTGGCCCCGGTCAATCGGGCTGCTTGTCGAAAGCAACGCCACGCCCAGGTTTCCTTCCAAGGCGGCGGTCAGGCTGCTGATGCCATCAAATTCACCGGCGACCTTCGCCTGCAACTGGTGCTCCCGGAAAAATCCGGTGATGCGGTCCCAATAGTCCGGATAGTGCTCCCGATCATAAAGGAGGAGCTTCTGGCCCGCGAGATCGGCCGGACTGATTTTTTCCTTCTTCACGAGGGGATGGGTGGCGTGCATCACCAGTTGCCAGCCATATTCGCGGAGAGGAATCCATCGGATCGGTTCTTGGACGGTCTGGCAGGGTCCAGCCACAATGAGGTCGAGTTTTCCTTCGGCGAGGCCGTTCCTCATTTCGGCGGAGGACCAGTCGTAGAGACTGACGCGGACCCGGGGATGGAACTGGGTGAAGCGCTCGATGGCCAAGGAGAGGAATTCATCCGCCAGGGAAGGCGCGTAGCCGACCCGAAGCGGTTGGCCGGTGGCAGTGAGTTTCACCTTTTCGATCATCGCATCGCTGAACTTCACCAGCTTCCGGGCCTCCGTCAGCAGGACCTCCCCCGCAGCCGTAAGCTGGATGGAGTGCGCCCCCCGTTCCAGAAGCGGGGTATCGAGTTCTTCCTCCAGCGCCTTGATCTGGCGGCTCAGGGCCGGCTGGGTGAGCCGCAGCTTTTTGGCCGCCGCGGTGATGCTCCCGGCCTCGCCCACGGCGAGAAAGTGCTTCAGTTGGCGGAGTTCCATGGGCGTAGCGTGGCAGGGATGAGCTTCGCTGGAAGCCCGGAAAAAGGGCGGATCACGCGAGGGCCTTTTGCCACGCTTCCTTCTTGAATCCGACCAGCACCTTGCCATCGCCAATCAGGAAGGGGCGCTTCACCAGATTCCCGTTGCCGGCCATCAAGGCTAAGGCCTCCTTGCGGGGCATTTCCGGCAGGCGGTCCTTGAGGCCCATCTCCCGGTAATCCATGCCGGAGGTGTTGAAAATCTTGCGGATGTCCCCGCCCGCTGCCGTGACGGCGGTTTCCAACTCGGCCTTCGAAGGCGGCGTCTCGCGGATGGCCTTGACCTGATAGGGGATGCCTTGGTCGTCGAGCCACTTCAAGGCGTCCCGGCAGGTGCTGCATTTCTGATAGCAGTAGGCGGTGAGCATGAGACGAGGCTGGCATCCAGCGGCGGGCCGTGCAAGACTGGCCGTCCATCCATGAGTTCAACGAAATCTGATTTGCTGGAAACCATCCGCGGGGGATTGCGCGGGCGGCTTGACCGCCTGTCCCAGGCGGCGTTCGAGGCTCACGCCGCGGCCACCGATCCAGGCAGCAAGGCGGAGAGCAAGTATGACACCCGGAGCTTGGAGGCCTCCTATCTGGCGACCGGTCAGGCGAAACAGGTGGAGGATTTGGCCGAGGCCGTGCGGATATTCGAAGCGCTCTCTTTGCCGGATTTCCTGCCGGACGATCCGATCGACGCGGGGGCGCTGGTGGAAACAAGACTGAACGGCGAGACCACCTGGTTCTTGTTGGCACCGGCCTGCGGCGGCATGGAGGTCAGCCATGATGGCCGGGAAATCACGCTGCTGACGCCGGAAAGCCCCTTGTACCGCAAGTTGTCGGGGCTGCGGGCCGGGGAAAAACTGGAAACGCCGGCGTTGTTGGTGAGGAAGGTTCTCTAACTCATCAAGGGTGCTTCCAGATCAGGCTGCGCTGGCCGGAGCCTGGATGAGGAGACAATCCTCAAGGAAGGGCTGCAGCGGGTGCAAGAGGGGCGAGCCTTCCTGAAGGAACTGATCGTGGAAGTGATCCTCGATGCGGCGGAGGGAGAATTCCAGGTCCGCGAGAACAAGGTCATTCAGCGTGCCCCGGACCACGGCCATGAGCACCACATGTTTGCCGGCGCGAGCCACGACATGGCGTTGCTCCGGCAATTCAAAGGTGTCGCGGATCTTGCCCTCTTCATCGCGGACTTGCAGCGCGAGGCGCTGCACGGTGCTCGAGATGCGCTTCGCGGACGCGTGGCGGGCGGGGTCACAACTGGCGAAGGAAACGAGCGCCAGGCTGGCCACATCGACCAGGAACACTTCCTCCACCTGAAAGCGATGGGTCTTTTCAAACAGGATGTCCTCGTAGGTGCGGCTGGTGAACAAGGCCTGGAGATGCCAGACGAAGCGGTCGAAGGTGCCCGGCGGGCGGAACGGGCGGGACGAAGGGGAATACTCCGCGAGGGCGCGGCGAATGGTCGCCCGCAGCATGGGCTCCAAATCGGTTTCCAACCCGGTTCCGGTGCCGTTGACGGCTCCGCGAACGACCTGTTCCAGAATCGGGGCGAGGGCCTCGCGGAGGTCGGCGTCCGTGAACTCCGCTTCGCGGGAAACCGGCGCGTGGGGCAGTGGGGCAGGCGGTTGGGCGCGTTCCACGGGCCGCGGCGATTCCTGGCGGGCGCGGGCGGGCGCGGCAGCCGGTACCTCCAAACGGATGGGCTTTTCGTCAGGTTTTACCGCTGCCGGGGTGGGCAGCAAGGTGATGGCCGGTTTCGCG
>CAXTTX010000214.1:0-9018 GCA_964247045.1 uncultured Verrucomicrobiales bacterium
GATCCCGCCGGAACCTGAGTTGCCATAGACCACGTAGGCACCGGCCGCGTTGCCGTCCCAGGCGGCGGAAGCGTAGAGGCTGACCACCTGGCCAGGGATCAGTCCGGCGAGCGAGAAGCCATGGGGAAGGGCGGTACCGCTGGTGTTGTAGAAACCGGAACGGGTCAACGATTGGGCGGCATTGCCGTTGTCATATGCGGAGACGTGGTCGAAGACGAAGTCGTATTGCGTGCCGCCGATATCGGTGACGTTCACCATGGTATCCGCCTGGCCGGTCGCCACGACGGAGGTCCAGCCCACCGTCCCCGCGCCGGCAGCCGCGCTGCTGACGAAGTCCAGATAGAGCCGGGTCCGGTTGTCAAAGCTGGCCGTGATCGTGTGCGGGGCCGTGACGTTGTCGAAAGTGTAGTTGGTGACAGCCCCGACCGAAACGCCGTCCACCAGGACGTGCGAGATATAGTAGCCCGCGTCCGGAGTGATCGTGTAGCTCTGGCTGGCGCCGTAGTTCACGGAGGTGGAACCGTTCGGCGAGATGGTGCCGTGCGCGTCCACACCCGAGGTGATGGTGAACGTGTCGATCGCGAAGGTGGCGCTGATCGTGTGGGGTGCCGTGATGTTGGTGAAGGTATAGCTCGTGACGGCGCCCACCGGGGCTCCGTCCACCAGCACGCCGGCGACATGATAGCCGAGGTTCGGAGTGATGGTGAATACCTTGCTGGTTCCTTCAAAGGCGGTCACCGCGCCGCTCGGGCTGATGGAGCCGTTGGCTCCCGCCGATGCGGTGAGGGTATGCGAGACACCGTCCGCCGCGAAGCTGGCCGCGATGGTGCTATCCGCGGCGAGGTTGGTGAAGGTGTAGCTCGTCACCGCGCCGACCGAGGCACCGTTCACGAGCACGTCCGCGACGTGGTAGCCGCTGTTGGCAGTGATGGTGTAGGCTTGTGTGCCACCCGCGAACACGTCCGTCACGCCGACGGGGCTGATGGAACCATTCGCTCCCGCAGTGGCGGTGATCGTCTGGGTGGGCAGGAAGATGAAGCCCCCCACCTGGCCTTCGGCATTGCCGGTAAGGCCGACGCTGTTGCGGCCATATAGACCGCCCGTCACCACACCGCTGCCGTCGGCCGTTGCCTGACCGATGTAGGTGAGGTTGGCGATGGTGCCGGTCGTGCCCGGATCGCCCACGGTCTGGGCTTTGATTCCCGTTGGGGCGTTATCGCCGAAGAGCACGTAACCGCCAGCCGCGGTTCCATCCCATGCCGAGCAAGCGTAGAGCTTGACCGGCTTGTTGGCGGGCAGGTTGGACAGGGTGAAGGTCCGGCCCGCGAAACTGCCGTTGGTGTGAAATCCGGAACGGGTCAGCGTTTGCGCGGCATTGCCACCTTGGAACGCGCCGATGCCGACGAATTGAAAATTGTATCCGGAGCCGGCGACATTGGTGATGCCAGCGGTGGCGTTCGCCTGGGAAACCGCAGTCCAGCCGGAGGTGGTGACACCGCCGTTGGTGCAGAAGTCCAACCGCAGCGGGGCGGCTGTCACTTGCGGGGCGATGATGCCCACGGCTGCCAGCAGGGGAGCGGCGAGGCGGGCGAAACGACCGAGCGGGGAAAGGCCCGCGGGTCGGGTGGAGGGATGGTTCATTGGATCAGGAGGGCTGTGTTTCATGGGTTCGTGGGGTTTCCATCAGTGGGATTGCGGGGTTCGTTGGAAGGCGGTGTCAGGTTTCGCGTTGGGGTTGGGAGAGCTGGAAAGAATCGCCGGGTGGGCGGGGTGCTGAGGAAGAAGCAACAAGGCGCGGGCCTTGGAGAAGGGGTTTCAGTTGCAGGAAATTGCGGAAACCGGTCGGGTTTTTTCGGTTGGGACCGGCAAGTGGGAAAATATCTGGAAACTTTTTTGGCCCTTGGCGAGAGAAATTTGCACAAATTTGCACAAGAATCAAGTGGCTGAAAAGAGATGAGGAAAGCTAGGGTGGGGTGGGGCGATTGCTCCTGCTCAAGGGATCTGGCGGCAAAACCCTTGATTCCGTGTGACCCACGTCTGATGGGCAGCTTGCGGACGGGACCACTTTTTCCTTGCCGTGGCCCGCGGAGAAATTTAGGTAGCGGACCTATGCGAAACAGATTGCAAAATTATGCAACTTAAAGGAGGCGGGCGGAGGCTTGCCGGTTTCCGGTTTTTTCAAAGGGGGTGGTCCTTCACCCGCGGGGGAACTGCCGACCCGCCCGCGTCGAGGCCTCGACCGATCTCGGCCGGGACGGATCCTTGGGAGACCGTCGGTACCGTTACCCTCGACGCCAATGGCGACGTGCCGGTCATCCAAGTGGAGGATACGGGAGGCACCGGAGCGGGAAAAAGCTTCTTCCGCATTGCAGTTCCGTAAACCTTCCGCCGTTTCGAGGCATATACTTGGTGAACACCTCGCGCTTTTTCGCTTCCGGCAACCCGCATTACTGGCCGATCAGCCAATAGACAAAATCCGGAAAATGCCTGCAAGTTCAAGAAAATCCCTTCGTATCAACTTTTTGATTGCAAAAAAATGCAATTACGTCTTGTTTTGTAATGTCGATGTAGTTACCCACTACCGCGCTCCCCTTTTGGATGTGAGAAAACCCCGCTCCTTCTGGCTTCGCCGGGAAAAAGCCCAAACCGATGAAAAACCCTGAGATCCTCTTCGTCTCTCCTCGAAGGAGAAACCGCGCGAACCGCTCCGAGCGCGGCTTCGCCTTGCTCGTGACCTTATCGTTGATGATCCTCCTGGTGGTCATTGGCGTCGGCATGCTGACCTTGGCATCCATCAACCTCCGGACCTCCGGCCAGGATGGGGCTGTGGCGAAGGCACGGGCCAACGCGCGCATGGCCTTGATGATGGCCCTGGGGGATCTGCAGAAGGCGGCCGGTCCGGACCAGCGCGTCACCGCGCGTGCGGACATCGATCCGGATATTGATCCCGGCAAGGCGAGCAAGAAGATGGGGGGAATGTCGAAGATCACGGGAGTATGGAACTCGCGCAAATTTGATCCAAGCAGCCTGCCGACCGCGAGTGATTACGACAAGAAGGCGCGCGATGATCAATTCGCCGGTTGGCTGGCCTCCAGCGCGAACGGCCGGGATTCCCTGGATGTCAAATATGCCGGGACTACCCTGGCGGAAGACAAGTCTGTTATCCTTTGGGGGAAAGGTTCGCTGGTTTCCAAGTCCCCCGCAACCGACCCACCGGCGGAGGATATCGTTTCCGTCGCCAAGATTCCGACCAAGGGATCTCCCGGGTCGATCGCCTGGGGCGTGATGGATGAGGGCGTGAAGGTGCGGATCGATACTCCCTATGTGGAGCAAGCGACGACCAAGGGCCGGCAAACCACCCAGTTAGGCTCCGGAGTGAGGCCGAACGCGGCCGCCATTCCGGCGCTTGCGGGTTTGAAGAACAGTTTCTTCGAGAAGGATGCGCCCGAGTATGTCACGGTGGAAAAAGGCATCAGTCGTCTCAATTTCGACCTGACGGCGCGAAGCCTCGCCAGTGGCACGGAAGAGAAGCTCAAGCCGCTGGCCCATGACATCACTCCCTCTTCCGTGGGCCTGTTCACGGATGTCGCCGCGGGCGGCCTGAAAGAGGACATGAACCTTCTGACCAATTCACCGACGCTGCCTGCGAACTATGATAAAAAGGGCGTTTACCAGAGCCGCCTCGGTTATGCGGGAGCCTCCGATCCCCGTTGGGAGTCGTTCCGGGATTTTTCCCGCCTCTATCGGGATACCAGCAAGCTCCTCGCCGCTGGTGGGGCACCGGTCCTCAAGGCGCAGGCCCCCCCGGGATGGAGTGCCGCCCTCTCCAGCGGAACCGGAGCCAACATCCTTCCTCCTCCGGGTGCCGTTTTGCTTCCCGTGATCGCCAAGGTCCAGGTGGTGTTCAGCCTTGTCGGGCGGGATCTCTACGCGGGCCTTCCCGCCGGGCAGATCCGGCGCCCGTTGACGTCGACCGAGAAGGAAAAAGGCATCCATGGCCCGCAGGACGGCCATTTCCGGCCCACCCGTTTTGACTATGACCTGCACCTCTTGTACACCCCGGTGGTCACGCTGTACAATCCCTACAACGTGAGCCTGCAGTTCGACCGCCTGCGGGTGGAGTTCGTGAACGTGCCGTTCTCGATGAAGATCTATCGGAACGGGGTTGCGCAGAGCAGCGACTTCGTGAACCTCGACAGCATGTATGGGGACAACCGCGACGGAAGGAAGGACAAGGTCTTCGGCATGGAGATCAAGAACAAGTCGGCCACCGGCAAGGTGGGAACTTCCCAGGTGCGCCTTCTGCCCGGCGAGGTGAAGATGTATTCGCCTTATATCGAACCCACCCTCACCTATCAGAGCCAGGTCACGAACGTCAATGGCCGCACGTTCTGGGACATCTACGTCGATAGCAGCAAGACCACAGGGATGGACTCGATTCCCGGCTGGCGTGCGGATGGCATTGGCTTCGACTGCGACAACATCGCCGGTGGCTATGCCTTGGATGGCACCGCGGCAAACGGCAGATGGGAGGCGGGCATGGGTCTTGCCTGGGACGACCAGATCGCCGTCGAGTATCAGCCCACCTCCATGGGGCTCGGGAAGAAGAACACGAGGTTCCTCGTGAAGATGTCCGCCGCCATCGGCACCGCCACGACGACCTCCATCGTCAGCGCGCTGGAAATGAACTATGAGAAGCCGGAAGGGCTCAAGGATTTCCTGACGAGCACCGGAGCCCAGTTTCCGATGCGCTATCCGAAGGCGGACGCGAATCCCAACCACGTCCTCGGCTGCCAACTGGTGGACCGGGCCTCGGTCCCGATCAAGGACCTGGCAAACGTGAAGCCCTTTGCCGTCTTGAGCATGCAGGCCAAGACTACCTCCGGTGGCCGGGACATCAGCAACGAGGATGGTCGGCTCGCGACCAAGCCCTGGGCTTTCGCCCACGGCAGTGTCGGTGGCAGCTCGCAGATGATCCTGAGCCAGCACTCCGCGAACTATTCCCACGAGATCGACTTGCAGCCGCTGAAGGGCACCACGAACGATTTCTTCAACCTGGATGCCCAGGACCGGAGCAGTTTCATCTCCGGTTACACCAGTTTTAACGGCATCAAGTTCGGTTCGCAGTATGACATCCCGATCGCCCCGCTCCAGACGCTGGTCGGGCTCAACGGGGCGAATCCCGGTGGCTCCTCCGGGTACCTCCCGCGCTTTGCCCAGCCGATCGGCAATTCATGGGCTCATCCGCTGCTGAATCCGGCCACGGTTTCGACGCCCGGTCCCGGTTACGCCCTGCTGGACCACTCGTTCCTCCTGAACGCCGCGCTGTTCGACCACTTTTACTTCTCCGGCCTCGCGGATCGGAACGGGGCGGCGTTCGACGTCGGACCGGCGGCGACTTCGGGCTCCGACTCGTTGGTGAGCCAGTTCGTGTCCGGTACCAAGCTGGTCGATCCGCGGGTTTCCCTTAACCTGCCGGATGGCAGGGCCGCCACCGAACTTGAATCCGTGGCGGGCGACACGACCGGATACAGCAAGGTGGCTGCCTGGCAGGTGATGAACGGTGCCTTCAACATCAACTCGACGTCGGTGACCGCCTGGAAGGCCATGCTCGGGTCGGTGCGGGATTCAAAGGCCCTGATCAACAAGCTCAACAAGGGCACGAACACCAGCACGCTCGCCGCGCTCCCGGCGACGAATGATTCAAACCATGAGGCGCGCATCAGCCGCTTCCGGCTGCCGGCGAGTGAATCGCTGGATGATGGCGCTACTCCCTCCGATGGCTATTGGCTCGGGCCGCGCGAATACTCGGACGGGGAACTCGAAACCCTCGCGAAGAAAATCGTGGAGCAGGTTCGTGAGCGGGGACCCTTCCTCTCGATGTCGGAATTCGTGAACCGGCAACTGGGATCGGCCAACAGCGACTTCGCGCAGTGCGGCGCCCTCCAGCAAGCGATCGACAATGCCGACCTGAACCGCGACTTGGCGGTAGGAGGCATCGACGGCGCCAACGCGGGCTTCGAGATCGGGCAGGGGCAAGTGGGGAATTATCTCTACGCGAATCCGAAAGCCGGATCGGGACCCAGCTATCAAGGCGCGCCGGGCTATCTCACCCAGGCCGACCTCCTGGCCGTCCTCGGCAACGCCGCCACCGCGCGTTCCGACACCTTCACGATCCGTGCCTACGGCGACGCGCAGGATGCTTCAGGGAAAATCACTGCCTCCGCGACCTGCGAGGCCGTGGTCCAGCGGGTGCCGGACTACGTGGACAGCATCGACAAGGCGGAGACCGCCCCGGCGGATCTCAACAGCTTGGCGAACAAAAACTTCGGGCGTCGATTCACTGTCGTCTCTTTCCGCTGGCTCTCGCCGGATGAAATCTGAAGACTGCGGCTTTCACCGATCGTTTCCAAACCCATGCGATTCCTTCTTGTTTCCCTGATCCTGTTGCTGCCCGGCCACGCCTCCAGCCAGGAAACCCGCCAGGTCCAGTGCCGCTTCTTGCGTTTCGGCGGCGATGATGATTCCGCGACTGTCCTCGTCCAGGCGTCGAAAGGTACCGAAGTGTCCTGCGCGCTTTCCACCAGCGCCTTGTCGGCACCGGTCGCCTGCATGGCCACGGACAACAAGATCGCCTTTCTAACCGCGGGCGACAAGAAGCCCGCCGCGGTAGTGGCGATCCCCGCCCAGGTCCGGACCGCCGTGCTTGTGTTCGTGAAAAATGAAGGAGCGGATGCTTCCTCGGGCGGGCTGCCGTGGAAGGTCATGGCGATCGAGGATTCGCCGAAAAACTATCCCGAGGGAGGTGCCTTTGTTGTCAACCTCTACAGCAAGGATATCCGTTTCGTAATCGGCGAGCACAAGGGCATGCTGCATCCCGCGATGTCCTTCGGCTATGCGGCACCCACCCAGAAGGATGATTTCAACATGGCTCCCGCCGTCTTCGAGTTCCAGCAGGGAGAGACCTGGCGCCTCGCCAGCGAGAGCAACCTGCGCTTCCTGCCTGCCTACCGCTATTTGATTTTCGCTTTCGTGGATCCCGCGTCGGGACGTCCGAGAATCCGCACCATCCAGGACTTCGGCAAGACGCCGGTGCCGGTGCCCGCGCCGTAATACCAAATCACGGAGAGTTGGTTCTTCCCGGATACTTCCGGACCTTTGCCCGTTCTTGGCGGTGAAAGCCGCCCCAACCGGACCGTTAGGGATAACGGTCCTTGCCTTTTTCCGGCCCCCTCTCAGGGAAGCAACGCGACCCGATAGATGGCGGTGCCGGAGGGATCGGCCGGAGCCGTGAAGGTGCCCGCGCCCGTGACTGTTGCCACGACTTCCTCAGCCGCAGCGGGCACGAGCGTGCGGCGGATTTCAAAAACGAGTCCGCTGGCAAAGGGCCAGGTGATCTTGAATCCGGACGGTGTCATTTCGCCGCTGGCGCGGAAGGTGGAGAGGGGATCCAGTGGGTCAAGACCGAGCCGGAACTCCGTTTGGTTGAGGGTGCCGTCGTGATCGGGATCGGCGTTGTCCGCCGCATCGCTGAGGTTGTCGATGGTTCCGAAGAATTCCATGCGCCAGTTTTCGAGCGTGGTGAAGGTGCTTGCCGAGGCCTCCGCGGAGTTTCCGCTGGTGCCGCCTGGTCCTGTGCTACTAACGGCATAGTAGTAAGTCGCTCCGTCCGGGAGGTTCATGTCGGTGAAAGTCGTGCCGGTCACGCTGCCGGCGGGTAGGGGTGTGAAGGTGCCACCACTGGTCGCGGAGCGGGACACGGTGTAACTGGTCGCGCCGGCGGAAGCGTTCCATGCCAGTGAGATCGAGCCGCTGCCGCCGGTGGCGGTGAGGCCCGTGGGGATGGCCGGCGGATTCGGGGAGATCGTGATGGCCAGCGGCGCGCTGCCCGTGCCCATCACATTGGTCGCCTGGATGGTCGCGTTGAAGGTGC
This sequence comes from uncultured Verrucomicrobiales bacterium, assembly GCA_964247045.1. Taxonomy (GTDB): domain Bacteria; phylum Verrucomicrobiota; class Verrucomicrobiia; order Verrucomicrobiales; family Akkermansiaceae; genus Luteolibacter. The sequence goes on from CAXTTX010000214.1 coordinate 7,934, forward strand.
CGGTGGCCGAGGGTGTCCCGCTGATGAGTCCGGTCGCGGTGTCCACGGTGAGGCCCGCGGGCAGTGCGGTCGCGTCAAAGGCGGCCGGGCTGTTGGAGGCGGTGATCTGATAGAAGAACGGGTTTCCCACCAGGGCAGCCGAGGTGGCGGCGCTGGTGATGGCGGGCAAGGCCTGGAAACCGGCAAGTTCGGTGGCGCCGATGGCCCGGCTGTAGATGCGGAAATCATCCACCCAGGCATCCAGATAGGGATCCGCGGCGAATATCGACTTGCCGATGTAGTTCCGCGTGAGCGCGCCAAGGGCGGCGGGATTGAGGGTCATCGCGTTGTTGGTGGCGGCGAGCGAGCCGTTCAGATAGATCCTGCCCGTCGTTCCGGAGAGGGTGACGGCGAGGTGCATCCAGGTGTTTGCCGGTACGGCCACGTTCGCGGTGATCTGCTGCTCGTTCGTATAGCCGGAGCTGGTGATCGCGAAGCGGATGCCGTTGGCTCCGGTGGGGGCGAGGAACATGTAGCTTCCCGTGGTGGCTCCGGGTTCCGTGCTGCCGCCGAAGTCAAAGACGCGGGCGAAGGTCGTCACGGTGGCGAATTTCACCCAGCCCATGACGGTGAAGTTCGTGAGTCCTCCGGTGGCTTCCTTGGGCAGGTTGATGAATTGAGAGGAAGCCGCGTTCAGCCGGAGCGCGTTGTCCCACTTGCCAGCCTGCCAAGGAGGACCATTGACCGTGGAGGCATCCAGCCCCCGGCCGCTGGAGTCCGCGGCGAGCGGGCCGGTGCTTTCGTCGAGTTTAAGGTGGAGCCGCAGCGTGCCGGGAGTGACGGCTGTCTCGGGCGAGTCCGGGCCTTCGCCCTGGGCGTTGCTGCTAGAAACCACGTAATACCAGGTCTGCCCGTTGGTGAGCCCCGTGTTGGTGAAGTTCGTTTGCGTCACGCCGGTAGCGACGGGCGTGTAGGGGCCGCCCGCCGTCCCGGAGCGTTTCACGTTGTAGGACGTGGCCTCATTTTCCGCCGCCCAGGTGAGGATGGCCTTGCCGTCGTCCGGCTTGCCCGTGAGGGACAAGGGAGCCGCGGGCCGGCGGTTGGAA
>CAXTTX010000215.1:0-9018 GCA_964247045.1 uncultured Verrucomicrobiales bacterium
CCGGGTTCGAGTGATCGTATTGGATTGTGGGGAAATTGACGATCATCACGTCTTTCACGCCCACGTTTTCATCCGCATGCCAGACGAAGCGGGGAATGGTCATGAGCTGCCGCCGGTGTTCGCTGAGGTAGATCTCGTTGATCATGCCATAGGTCGGTGAATCCGGGCGGGTGTCATAGAGCACGACCTTCATCTCCCCCTGCATGATGCAGTAGCGGTCCTCGTGGATCTTGTGGTGTGCCCAGCCTTTTACCCAACCTGGCCGGATGGTGTAGAAATAGGAAAATACCAGCGGGTCCGGATTCGTGCCCCAGCGCGGGTCATACAATTCGCAAACGGTTCCCCGGTCGTCCGTGTGCAGGATCAGATCCCGGATCACGACACCCTCGATGATGTTGCGGACATTCTTGCCATCCGGATTCACCGTCTTGATATCCCGGATGCTGGCGGCGTTGAGTTCCTCGAAGTGTTTGGTATTTTCTTCGGACATGGGTGGCTGGGTTGGCTGGCCGAAACCTTGGGGATCGGGTGACAGTCCCACAAGCCGGATTTCCAACGCGTGCTTTGGTCACCCCTTGCAGCCGAAGAAGCGGCGCTTCACGATCATATCCGAGACCCCGGTCGGCACGTCTTCCTTCCACCCTTCGTCGCCTGCGGCGATCTTCTTGAGGACGTCGCGGGAGAAAATGCTGAGATATTCCGGATTGAAATTGTCCAGCGCCACGAAGCTCCCGCGATCCGCGAGATAGCCGTAGAGCTTCTTCAGTTCCGGAGCCACGTCCAGATTGTGGATGGTGGTCATGTCCCCGGTGATGCCATTCTTCAGCGGGTAAACATAAAGCTTCAGCTCGTTTTTGAAGAGCCGCCCGAAGGATTCCAAGATCCCGCCGGGAAGCTGGGTGTAGTATTTCTCGTCGAACAATTCCACCAGGCTCGGCGCACCCATGACGATGCCGATGCGCTCCTTCGTCCGCCACGAGATATAGGCGGCAAGGCGGTAGTATTCGAAATAGTCGGAAATCAGCACGGTCATGCCACAGGCGGCCAGCAGGTCGGCGCGGGCGAGGAAATCCCGCCGGTCCACCTCGTGCCCGCCGGCAAGCAGGTTGCGCATCGTCAGTTCGAAAATCGGCAGCACTTCCTTGCCCTCCACGGCGGGGTCCGCTTTGAATTTTTCCAGCGCGCACTGGAGCATGTCGAAATTAACATGGGTCGGTGGCCGGAAACTGCCCCGCTCGACAAGCACCGCCTTTTTGTAAAGGATCTCGGAAGGTTGGAGAACTTGCCCGTCCGCCCCGAACATCGCCGCCCCGCTGAGGCCGAGTTGCACCAGCTTCAGGCTCACCAGACGGTTGTCCACGGAGCGGAATTCAATCCCCTTGAACTCGATGACGTCGATCTCGATCCTTCCTGTGGTCAGCTTGTCCAGCAGGCTTTCAATGAGCAGGTCCGGCTCATGGTGCAGGAAAAACGCACCGTAAAGCAGATTGACTCCCACCACACCGAGGGCTTCCTGTTGGAGCGATGCCTCGGCGTCCAGCATGCGGACGTGGATGAGGATCTGGCTGGGCTCATCGCGCGGGCGGGACTGGAATTTGATGCCCATCCAGCCATGGCACTCGTTGCCGCCCTTGAAACTGCGGGCCACCACCGTGTCCGCGAAGGCGAAAAAGGCCGTGTTGTCGCCGCGCTTGTCACTCAGGCGTTCGACGTTGAGTTGGAATTCCCGGTCGAGCATCGCTTGCAGGCGGGAGCGGGAAACGTATCGGTCGCCGCTGCCATAGATGGCGTCGCTGACGATCATGTCGTAGGCGGAAATGCTCTTCGCCACGGTGCCCGCCGCCGCCCCCACTCGGAAAAACCACCTCACCACTTCCTGCCCAGCGCCGATTTCCGCCAGCGTCCCGTACCACCGCGGGTCCAGATTGATTTTCAGAGCCTTGGAGTGGGTGTCCAATACTTCCTGCTGCATGGGCGCTGCCTAGCAGGGTTCAGGCCAAGATGCAACGCCCGGCCGCCGGAAATGGGAGTAAAAGGAGGTGCAATCGACCCCGGTTCGTGGTTGAAGGGGCCGTGGCCACCTTGAAATTCAAACTGACCTTGGCCTACGACGGCGCGGCCTACCATGGCTGGCAATCGCGGAAGGACGGCACCGGTGTTCAGGACCAGGTGGAGGCGGCATTGGCGAAGCTTTTTCCCGGCAATCCGCGGGTGGAGAGCTCCAGCCGGACGGATTCCGGCGTCCACGCGCGCGGCATGGTCGTCCACTTCGGGATTCCGCGGGAACTCTATCGGATGCGGCCCGGCCAGCTTGCCTTGGCAATGAATGCCTGCCTCCCGGAGGACGTCCGCGCGTTGGCAGCCGTCCGCGTTTCCTCGGGCTTTCACGCCCGTTTCGATGCCACCGGCAAGGAATACCGCTATCAAGTCTGGAACCATCCGGTCATGGATCCCTTGACCCGTTTCCAAGCCTGGCACGTCGCAAGCCCCTTGGACCTCTCTGCCATGCGGCAGGCGGCAACCATCCTGATAGGCCGGCACGATTTCCGGGCCTTCACCTCCAACCGCGACGGCGTGCTCGAGGATGCCGTCAGGACCGTGACCCGCTGCGAAATCCGCAAGCGCGGGCCGATGCTAACTTTCCACGTCGAGGGTGGCGGTTTCCTTTACAAGATGTGCCGCTGCATCGCGGGGACACTCATCCAGGTGGGGCAGGGGAAGCATTCCACCGCGGATGTTGCCGCCATGCTTGCTGGGAAGGATCGCCGCGCCGCGGGGATGAATGCTCCCGCGCACGGCTTGATCCTCTGGAAGGTGTTTTATCCCGGAAAATAAACCGGGAAATCCCTGGAATCAGGGAGTGTCGTCGTGACCCTTGCCCTTGCCCGGATTCCACTCGTCCCGGGTCAAGGCTCCGCTGTCATCATCGTCTTCCTTGTTGAATTTCTTCAGCACGGTTTTCATCGGCGTGTTGGCGGGGAAGGTCGTCGCGAATTCGTCGGGCGTGAGTTCATCGTTGCCGTCCAGGTCCGCGAGGTCGAACTTGCGGATCTTGCCGGAACCGCCACCACCCTTGCCGTTCTTATAGGCCAGCCATTCAGGGAGCGACAGGAACGAATCATCGTCGGCGTCCGCACCGACAAATCGCCTGCGTGCTTCGATCTCCGGCTTCTTGCCCCGGTTGGTCGTGAGAAACTCCCCATAGCTCAGGAATCCATCCGAGTCGTCGTCTGCCGCATTGAATTTCGCGGTGTCTTCGAGCCGGTCCTGGGTCTCGTCCTCGATCTCCTGTTTGTAAACCACCCACTCGTCGAGCGAAACCGAATCGTCCTGATTCGTGTCGGCACGATTGAATTTTTTCAGAACCTGGTCCTCGCGGGTGTTCGCGGAGAAAGTGCTGCGGAATTCCGTCAGGGTCAGCGTTCCTGAGGAATCGACGTCGGCCGCGTTGAATTTGGCGGTATCGTTCCCTTCATCTTCGACCTCCGACTTGTAAACGATCCATTCGTCAAGCGACACGGACTGGTCGTGGTTGTTATCGGCCTTTCCGAACTTCTTCAGCACTTGCTCCTCGGGCGTCCCTTTGGAGAATGTCGTCTGGAATTCGGTGAGGCTGAGCGAGCCCGAGGTGTCCGCATCCGCTTCTTCGAATTTGGAAGAATCGCTGCCAAAAGCGGCGGAGGATCCCAGGATCAGGGATCCGAGGAGAATCAAGGGTGTCCTTCCGGAAAGACTGGATCGAAATTGGTTTTTCATGACTGGATCTTGGATAATCCGTCCTCTCGGCAGGGTCAAACGGCCAGCCGTAACAGTCCTGAAACTAACGGAACAACCCGCCACCGTCAGGGAGCCAAACGGTCGATCTTCCATTCCTCTCCGGCCCGTGTGTAGAGAAACCGGTCGTGCAGCCGGGCTGGCCCCCCTTGCCAGAACTCGATCATCTGCGGAATCACCCTGTAGCCGCCCCAGAAGGAGGGCAGGGGAATCTCGCCATGGCTGAACTTCTCCTTAATCTCCGCCAGCTTCTGCATCAGGAATTTCCGCGAGGTGATCACCTCGCTCTGGTTCGACACCCAGGCACCGATCTGCGATTCGCGCGGACGACTTGTGAAATAGTGCAGCGATTCCGCCGTGCTGATCTTTTCCACAGTGCCTTGGATGATCACCTGACGCTCCAGCGTGATCCATGGAAACAACAGGCTCACCTTCGGATTCTGCTCCATCTGTTTCGCCTTCCGGCTCGTGTAGTTCGTGAAGAAAACGAAGCCCTTGCCGTCGAATACCTTCAAAAGAACCGTACGCTGATAGGGCATCCCCGTTTCATCCACCGTCGCCAGGGTCATGGCGTTGGGTTCATGCAACTTCATCTCGGTCGCCTGGCCGAACCATGTGGAAAATTGCTCGATCGGGTCGGCGTTCATTTCCTCCCGCCGGAGGCCGCGGTCGGAGTATTCTTTTCGGAAATCGGCGAGGTCCATGGGGTTATTGGTAGTCCGGCAATCCCGGACGGGCAAGAGTGTCATGGCGGGTGGGAGGCAAGATCTCAAAATTCCGATCGCGCAAGGTTCCAGCCTTGCCGGGATTCGGCCGCAGGCTTAGCATTCCAACCGGATTTCCGTGCCTTCCTCTTCTTCATTCCCTTTGTTCAGAAAACCGGGTGCCTTCGGGTGGCGCTTGCCTGGCTACTTCGAGACAATCGCTTGGCTGAGAAGAGCCTTCAGGGAAGGAAACGACTTCAATATCTCCGCGCTGGGCAAGCGGATCCCGCGGTGCCGCTTCCGGAAGTATCAAGCGGAAGACCTCGAGGCCGTTTCACAAATCTACCTGCTCAATGAGCAGACTTTCTTTCCTCCCGGAGGCTATTCCAAATTTTGCGATTGGCTGGAAGATCCTGATAACTTGGTTCTCGTTTGTGAGGAGGGGACCGTGATCCGGGCGGTCGGGGGAATTTCGCAAATCCAGGGGTACGATCCAAAGGGGCAGGCGGTCGACTTCGCCTACCTTGGTTATGGCATGGTTCATCCGGAACATCACGGCAAGGGTTTCGGTACGGCCTTGCTTGCGGTACGCCTCGGTTTCCTTCCGCGCCCCCTGGTCGGATGGAAGGTCAACATGACATCGGCGGGTATCACGGACAAGTTCTACGCGAGATTTGGTTTCACGAGGACAGGCTCCCAACCGTACTTCGATGGGGTCGTCCTTCAGCTCCATGAGATTTGGCTGGACGAGTTTTGTTGGCGTTTCTGCCGGTATGCGGTGGGAAACTCGAGCGTGGAATTTCATGGCACGTTGCCTGAGGTGCCAAACAGGGCGATTTCCATGGCACAACGCATGATCGTAGAAGGAGAGGGAAAGGAAATAAGCGGGGATCAGGCCGCGGGGCCTCTCGAAATCAATCCCGCTGCCGGAACCAACCCGTGATGCTCATCCGCTCCTTGGTGGCGGGCAGCACCTCGTGCCAGAAATCACCCGCCATGAAGCAGACGATGGAACCCATCCTTGGCTCGATGATTTCAAAGGCCCCGTCCCGGCCCTCGGAGCTGGTCCAGAGTTTCAATTCGCCGCCGTCACCGGGCATCCACTCGGGATTCAGGTAAAGGATGACCGTCACGATACGGTCCCGGGTTCCCGCATGGCTGTCCAGGTGGGGCTTGTAAAACGCCCCTTCCGGATAGATCGCGAAGTGGCCTTCATAACGGAAGAGTCCCAGAAAGAACCGCTCGTTCAGGGCAAGCCGCATCGCCTCCATCTTTCCCAGGTAGGCGAGTTGATGATCCGCTGCCTCGCCCGGTTCGATCCACATCACTTCGTCCCGACGGATGTCCTCCCGGACCTGCAGGGAACTTCCCCGCCCCACACCTGCCCGGCGGAACGCCCCATCGGCATGCGACGCGGCACATTCCCTTCTCAGGCTGCATCCTTCCTCACGGCTGATGGACATCGGCATCACTGCCCAGCCAACACGGTCCATCGAATCCATGAATTCTTCCACGGATTCAAGAGCGTGATTGGGCTGCACAAGGCGAGCATATTCCCGATGCAATCCCCGTGGGCCAACGTGCCGCGTCTTTTATTCCTTCCCCAGCTTCAGGAGGCCCCCGGAGAATCCATCCTGAAGCGTGATCTCCAGTCGCAATGAGGGGGTGTCCACGGCATCGAATCCCACGGCGTTCCATTCATCTTTTTCCAGTCCGGGACCCGAGGCCTTGTGGACAGGCTTCCATTCACCATTCTGGCGATAGAGCACCTTCAGCGACTCCGGCACACGGCACTTGCCCTGCGATTCCGTGTCATCGAACCAATACACCGAAACCGAGGAGACTTTCTCCGCGTGGGGAAAGGTCCACTCCACCCACTCGCGGGTGCTCGTGTGGGGCCAGAAGGTGGATCGCGGAATGCCCGCCCCAAGTGAAGAGCTTGGCATCGCGTTGCCAACCAGTGACGCCAGTTCGACGCCATCGCCTTTGAAAGAAGTCGTGATCCCGGCATCCGGTATCGCTTCGCCCTGCAGCAGGGGAAATGAGGTGATCCGCAGGGTTTGCGCACCGAAGGGCACCAGGGTGACATGCTCGACCGGTTCGCTGCTTTTCACGGGACTATCGGGCACTTCGTCCGCCATCCGGTCGCTGCGGACAAGTCCCCACGAGGGCACCCGCTTTGCTGGCACGGTCAGGGTAATCGGCGTCGTCGCAGGCTCCCACGGGTTCTTCGGCATCGCCGCCCGGTTCACCTTCACATTCGCCCCTGGGTTCGCGCGATCAATATCCAGCGCGTAGTTCCACGGGGTCGTGGGTGTGTATTCCACCTCATCAAAACCCCGTGCGATCTTGTTCACGGTTTCCACTTTCTCGCCGATGCGTAGCGAGAACACCAAGGGTCCACGCCAGAGAGTGGCCGATCCCCGCAGGGTATTCTTGGTTTCCAGCTCCGGGGGGAACTCCACCGTCACCTTGTCGCCCGCCTTCCACGTGCGAGCCAGCGTGAGAAATTCACCGGCCTTCACGTTCGCGACCATTTCCCCGTTCACGGCCACGCGTGGATTCACGCTCCACCGGGGAATGCGCAGCTTGAAAGGAAACGCCGCTGCCTTCGCAGGGTTCACCGTGAAACGCAGCACGTCGGCGAAGGGATACTCGGTGTCCTCGGTGATCGTCACCGCTGTTCCTTTCAATTTCACCGTGACCTCCGTCGGTCCGTAGGCAACGGCGGCAATGCCACCGTCCTCGGTCGCCATCCACGAGTGCTGGACATACTTCGGCCAGCCCATGTGCAGGTTGTAGCAGCAACAATGGAATCCGGAATGCGGGCTCACCAGCAGGTCGTCGCCGTGATCGTCACCGAAGGGCATCACGCCCTTCTTGTTAGACCGCGCCACCGGCACGTTGGGCAGCGTGTAATACTGGAATTGCTTGAAATCTTTCGTCGTCCCGCCCGGCAGCAGGTTGAAGGCGATGCGTTCCAGATCGTCACCGATTTCCGGATCACCCAAGGCCTCCACCGCCACCTCGCTGCTCAGCATCTGTTCGACGATGGAGCACATCTCGATGCCCTGCGTGGTGGAGCGTCCCGCCAGCGGCTCCGTGCCGCTCCACATCCCCACGCCGAGTCCGTGCTTCGCCGTCAGATTCTTCCAACCTTCCGCGAAGATTCCCTTGTCCTCGAGGTCCCCGCCACGTTGCGAGACCAACACGGGAAATTTCATCGCCTGCGAGACATTCACCCCATGCTCGATCCGGAAATCACCGGTGGATCCGTGCAGGGTCGTGAAGAATTTGTTCCAATCGTTCGCCTGGTCGCACAGCAGGTCCACCACTTCCAGGAGAAATGCCTCCCCCGTGCGGTTGTAGAGCCAATAAAGCGTGTCGATCTGGTCGCCCGCCCGGGCCTTCGCCCATTCCTCCAGCGGCTTGGCCTTCAGGTTCGCGTGCATGTAGCGCGCGTATTTCATCAGCGCGGGAATCACGCGCGGGTCCCGGGTTGCTTCCTGATAGTCCCGCAGCGTCCAGGTGATGACCATCCGCGGCCACCAGTCGTTGTTGGACTTGGGACCCAGCCTGCCATCCTCGCCCTGCGTGTTGAGCAGGGAATCAATCCACGCTAGCGCCTGCTTCTTCAGTTTCGGATCGTCCTTCACGTAGGCTAGGCTCACCAGCCCCCGGAGGAAATACGGCCCCTTCTCCCACGCCTCCCCATTGCCACCCCGCCAGCCGCTGTCCGGTCCCAGTTCAGGGATCACCTCCTCCGCGTGCCCGGTCAATCCTTCTGCCTGGAGTTGGAGTTGATTTTCCAGCCAGCCGCGGGCCTTGATCGATCCCATGTCCAGCGCGATGAACGGGGCGGCCTCGAGCGGATCACGGTTCGGCACCGGCAATCTTTCCTCCGGCGCGGCGAGGGCGGGAAGAGCCGCGAGCAGCAGCATGGGAACGGGAAATGCGTTTTGAAAACGGGAGAACTTCATGGGAATGGATGATCTACGACAGAAACGCCGTCTTGGGAATACCCGGAAATACGGGAAGTCTATCTCGGAGCGTTGCGACACACCCCCTCAAACATGGCAGCCGGACCCTCGCGCACGGCAACAAAGGCCCCGGGATTTCTTACCCTGCCTCGTGGAAATCCGTGCTTTCCCGCGATTCACCCGCGGCCACAATCCCGCCTGTCCATGACCGATCCGCCAGCCCATCCCGCCGCTCCTCCCGTTTCCATGCAACGATGGCAGGCGGAGCGCGACCGGCTGGAGACCGAACTCGGCGAACGCATTACTCTGGATGCTCTCTCCGGCCCGGCCTGCACCGGAGATATTCCCCTCTTGCACGATGACTCCGGAGCGGAGGCGGGATGGCTCATCGCGCAGCGCCTGAAAGGCCACCGCCATTCCGCGGACGATGTGCTCACCGCCTGGTATGCCCTGCAATCTTCCCCGCCCGTTTTGGAACACCTGGACCTTGGCACCGGCATCGGCACCGTGGGCTTACTGACCCTCTGGGGCATGGGAGAACAAGCCCGGCTCACCTGCGT
>CAXTTX010000216.1:0-8984 GCA_964247045.1 uncultured Verrucomicrobiales bacterium
CTCGTCGGCCGCGGCTTCACCCAGATCATTCTCAGCGCCTTCCTCGCCTTCTTCCTCCTCCGGGATGCGGACGTCCTCGCGGAGCGCCTCTCCATCGCCGTGAACCGCCTCGCCGGTGGCCGCGGCCCCCACCTCATCAAGGTCGCGGGAGATACCGTGCGCGGCGTCATCTATGGCATCCTCGGCACCGCCCTCGTCCAAGCCCTCGTCGCCGGCCTCGGCTTCTGGATCGCCGGCGTCCCCGCTCCCGTCCTCCTCGCCGTCATCACCTTCTTCTTCGCCGTCATCCCCTTCGGCCCGCCGCTCATCTGGCTCCCCGCCGCCCTCTGGCTCTTCACCCAGGGAAAACCCGGCCTCGCCCTCTTCATGCTCATCTGGGGAACCTTCTGCATCAGCATGGTCGACAATTTCCTCCGCCCCTACCTCATCAGCCAGGGCAGCAAGATGCCCTTCGTCCTCATCTTCTGCGGCGTCATCGGCGGCGCGCTCACCTTCGGTCTCGTCGGCGTCTTCATGGGACCCGTGCTGCTCGCCGTCACCTTCCGCCTCATCGAGGAATGGTCCGCGAAGCGCCCGGTTTTCGAACCCGCCCCCGTCATCCTCACCAGTTCGGGGTTGCAAGCCATCCCCTCATCGGACACACCGCTGCATGGCGGTGAGCCCCTCGGTATTAGGCAAAGTTCTTGAACTCTTTGAGGAAAATTTCCGCTCCCGCGCCGTCCTCGGCGCCCCTGTCACTGAGATCGGCGCCTCCGTCAGTGTCTGGTGGGATGGCACGGAACTCCTGAACGAAGGCCACGGCTGGTGCGAAAAAGAACACCTCCGTCCTTGGACCGCGGCCACCCTCGCACCCGTCTACTCCGCCACCAAGGTCCCCTCCGCCGCCACCCTCCTCCTCGCCTTGGAGGCAAAAGGCCTCGGCCCCGCCACCCTCGTCCGCGAGGTCTGGCCTGCCTTCCCCGTCCCGGAGGCCACCTTCGCCCACCTCCTCTCCCACCAATGCGGCCTCGCCGCGCTCGACACGAAATCCGACCTCTTCGACCACGAAAGCGTCGTCAAAGCCATCGAGGCCCAGCACCCCGCCTGGCTCCCCGCCCAAGGAATTCACGGCTACCACCCCCGCACCTTCGGCGCCCTCGTCGAGGAACCCGTCCGCCGCCTCACCGGCACCACGCTCGGCACCTGTTGGCGCGAAAAAATCGCCGCCCCCCTCGGCCTCGATTTCTGGATCGGCCTCCCCGAAAGCGAATGGCCCCGCGTCGCCCGCCTCTACCCCGGCACACCCCAGCCCGAAGAACCCTCCGAGCTTTCCGGAAACAACACGGATTCCCAATCCCCACCGGGGCAACCCGGATTCTACAGACAACTTGCCACCGAGGGCACCTACACCCGCAAAGCCTTCTCCTCCCCCGGCGGCCTCCGTTCCATCCAGGAAATGAACGATCCCCGCGCCTGGTCCGCCGGCCTGCCCGCCCTCGGCGGCACCGGCACCGCCTCCGCCCTCGCGAAATTCTATCAGGTCGTCCTCGGCTCCATCGCCAGCCCCCTTTCCCCCGCCATCCGCGCCGCCCTCGCCACCCCCATCTCCTCTGCCGACGACCGCGTCCTCCTCCGCCCCACCGTCTTCACCTGCGGTGCCCAGATGGACCCCGTCGCTCCAGCCATCAATCCCACCTCTTTCCCAAACATCACCTCCGCCGCCGTCCCGACCTCTTCCACAAATAGCGCCCCCCCCGGCTCCCCAAATACCGCCCACCCCGGCGTCGGGGGAAAACTGCGGCAAATCTACGGCCCATCCCTAACCGCCTTCGGCCACCCCGGTGCCGGCGGCAGCCACGCCTTCGCCGATCCCGCCACCGGCCTCTCCTTCGCCTACACCATGAACCAGATGAGCCTCTCCGTCATGCCCGGCCGCAAGTGCCTCGACCTCGTCGACGCCCTCTTCTCCGACTCTTGACGGAGCGCAATGGGAGCCTTGGCGGACATGGACGGCCTCCCATCCCAACAAGCCGTCAAAATTCATTCCGCCCCAAAGAATCCCGTCTTCACGGAGCGCAATCGGAGCGAAGCGTAGATGGACGGCCACTTTTCCTCCGGATAACGCCGTCAAAACTTCATTCCGCCCCAAAGAATCCCGTCTCTACGGAGCGCAATCGGAGCGAAGCGTAGATGGAGGGCCACTTTTTCTCCGGGTAACGCCGTCAAAATTTCATTCCGCTTCTGAGCACCGCGTCTTCAAACCCGTGCCTGTGGCGTCCTGCCGCAGGTTCTTATTGTGGCCGGGGCCACTCCTGGCCCCGTTGGGTGCAAAAGGTAGGGCGTGACGGCCCGTCGCGCCGTGGATGATTGACGCCGCTGTCGCTCCCATTTCTCTCCCTCCGCGCGCTTTGACCTCTGCTTTGCTCCGCCCAGAATCGCTTGGAGCTCCCTCCGCGTTTCTCATCATCCCATCCACCCCGCTTCCCCTTTTTGCGCCCCTCTTGGCCTTCGTAGCCTCGGCGAAGTAGGCTTTTCGCCTTTTTGCGGCTAAACCCCCATCTTTCCAAATCTCGGCAACCCACCCCCACCCACCTCGCCAAATCACCCCTCAACAAATCACCTCTAACCTCGCCCTCTCCCTTCGTGCCCCTTCGTGAATTTCGTGGTTCTCTTGAATTTTCCCACCCGATTTGTCCCATCCCCATCCCCCCATTCGTCGATAAGGTATGGTAAGCCAAGCCGCACGCCCCAACCCCTTTTCCCCTTTGCGCCTCTTTTGCGACCTTTGCGCCTCCGCGGTTACTTCTTTGAATTGTCCGCCACCACCCCGCTAGAAAACCAAAACCCATGCCCCAATACCTCGTCTCCATCCTCCACCCCGACGACTACGACCCCTTCCTCGCCGAGGACGCCGCCATGCACCACGCCATCGACGTCCTCAACCAGGAAATGATCGCCGCCGGCATCCGCCTCTTCGCCGGCGGCCTCCGCCCCGCCCGCGAGGCGAAATCCCTCCGCGCCCAGCCCGATGGCCAGGTCCTCGTCACCGACGGCCCCTACCTTCCGGGCAGCGAACACGTCGGCGGCTTCTGGATCCTCGAAGGCCCGGACATGACCATGGACCAAGCCGTCGAATGGGGCCGCAAGGCCGTCATCGCCTGCCGCGCCCCCGTCGAAGTCCGCCCCTTCTACGACATGTGAAGGCAGGGACCGTTATCCCTAACGGTCCGCTGGTGGCAGGCCTCCTTCGGCTCCCTGCAATGCCGTACCTCCGGGTGTTCCCACGGGTTTCTTCTCGTGGCTTGGGCGCCCCGCCCCAGTCCGTTGCCGGGCCGTCTCGTCCCGGTTCTTAAAAGGTAGGGAACGGCGTCCCGCCGTTCCGAAGCCAGGAAGCGATTCAAAACAGAAGATGAGCTAACCGCAAGGAACGCGGAGCACAAAAAGGAGAGGATGTGATGATCGGAAAAGGTGCATCACCCCCGGCAGACCCGGTCCCATTTCCAATCTTTGAGATCCTTGCGTTCCCTGTGGTTACTTCCTCTTTCGCTCCCGCCCACTTTCGTGCCCCTTTGTGAATTTCGTGGTTTCTAGATCCTCCCTCTTCCTTTGCGCCCCTTTTTCGCCTTTTTGCGGCTGAACCAATCTCCCTCCCGCCCCCCTTGACCCGCATCCCCACCTCCTCCAACGTTCCACCCATGAAACTCCGCCGCATTGATCACATCGGCATCACCGTCACCGACCTCCCCGCGGCGAAGGACTTCTTCCTCGCCCTCGGCATGGAGATCATGGGCGAGCAGGAGGTCGGCGGCGAGTGGGTGGACCGCATCATCGGCCTGACGGGCGCCCGATCCTCCATCGCCATGCTGAAAACGCCGGAGGGAGATACGAACCTCGAGCTCGTCCAATTCCACTCGCCGGCCGCGGAGGAAGCAGGTTCGCCGCCGGCCATGGTGAATGTCCCGGGCTACCGCCACGTCGCCTTCGTCGTGGAAGACCTCGACGGCATCGTCGCGAAGCTGGAGCAAAAGGGCGCCTCGCGCATGGGCGAGATCGTGAACTACGAAGACGTTTACAAACTCTGCTACCTCCGCGGCCCGGAGGGGATCATCGTGGAACTGGCGGAGGAGTTGTGAATCCTAGAGTACGAGATCAAGGTATGCTTGTGAGGTCCCATTACTTGGGAGTCGCGAGGGGAAACGGCTCTATAGTGCTTGGTTTGGAGAGGCTCAGGGTGCCTCCTTCCATTTTCAGGTTTCCGTCCTTGTCCAAGGCGGCAACCGCCCAATAGTCTCGTGCTTTGGGCGGACCGACATGATGATTGCTTAGCTGCTTTTCTCCAAAACAGTGCCAGACTATCCGAAGACCGGATTTTTCAAGTAACTCCAATAGAATGCGCTTTTTCACAATGGAGGCCCCTTCAAATCCCTTGCCAACATGACGAGCTAAAATTTCGTCCGTTCCTGGCCGGATAAAATCGAATGAGCTTCCTTTCCACATTAAGTTAGCCAGTCTGGCAAATTGCGGACTAGGCATCGAACCATCCTTCACTCTGTTTTTTTCGTGATCTGGAGCGCATTGGCAAGTTGTCGAAAATGCTCGCGTCTTCCACCGCTCCGTTTCCCTCCAGTTATCAAGCTGACAATCATTCTCTAATTGTTGATGATCCTGTGGGAAGCTTCTTAACATTTCAAGGTCCTGACCATATTCAGGCTCTTGGAGAAAAAAGGTGCTGTCGTAAACGAAACGTCGATTAAGACGTGAACGTAGAGTAGCCTCATACTCAGGAAGCACCAAATAGGATTTTACGGACCAATTGACCGATATTTTCCGAGATGAGTGTCCACTCTCTAGGATAGTTTGAGGCTCCCTCCAGCGATGATATGCTGACAAGGTGAACCAATCAGATTGGTCGTCCTTCAGGTCTATAAACAACCTAGGATCTACAAGATCAATAGACGACGCAAAATAACATTGATCCTCGTAAGAAAGCGGATTAGGAAAAAAATCAACATTGCCTCTCCACCAATCGGCAGGTGTTTGTGTAAACTGCCAATACGGTTCGAGATCAGCAGGAGGCTGTTCGATCACATAAGGATCAAGCAGGTGGGAAACCCCGATTTGTTTGGCAGAAGAAAACGGTTGGGGCTCATCCTCATAACCGGTAAAATGATGATGATCGGACAAAAAGCCGAGGAACTCATACAAGGCGATCCACTGATATTTCTTGCTGAGTCGCTCGGCTCGATCGTAATCGCTCGAAAAATGCCCGGAGTCTGGTGGGGTATCCTGCTGATGCGGTTTCCATCCGAGCCCAAAAACTCTCTGGATCACATAACGCATTGCGATCCATTGATCGAATTCATTGCCGTCTTTTGTTGAGAATCTTTCGGTGAGTTTGTTTGAGTGAAATTTTCGAACGAGTCCTTCCATTACATAGCGACCCCACGCGCCATATCCAAATCCGGGTCCAGGTTTAACCGAGTTAAAAAGAGCCCACGCATGGTCTTTGGTGGCTTTTTCTTTTGCTCGGACTTTTTTTGAGGACCAGATGTTAGGCAAAACAGATTTCCAAGGAGGGCGAAAGAGCCTTCTGTCTGGGTGAGGGGGCAATTGGCCTTTCTTTTCTGCCTGGATGCATATTTCGGAGGCATAGTGGCGAATCAGTAAATGGGATTCTATTTCAGGTTTCGAAAAAATGCGATCAATGACCAACTGCGCCAAATTTTGCAAGGCGAGATCATCGGAGCGAGCGTGCTGTGCCGACCCCGCGCAGGCCAGCAAAACCCTCTCTTTGATGTAGGGGTCGTTAACATCTATAAATTTTTCTAGAAGCAATGCTGCGACGAAAGTTCTACCGGCCAATATTCGCGTTAAGGCCGCCGTAAACTTGTCTCTCCAATTGGATACGGTAGTACTAAGGCACCACGCCAAAATGGTTCCCAATAGTAAAAGCTGCTTTTCGGTAAAGCGAGATAGATCCGCCATGGTTGCCCATTTGTGAATCTCCCTCAGAGGGTGGGAACCATGTGTTCGAAGAAGAATGCCATTAAGCCAGATTGTCCAGGAGCTATCACGCTGGTGTAAAGGTTCTACATTGAGTTGTTCGTGAAGCCATAGGGCGTTCCACGGGTGATTGATATTGACGCTATAAGAGATCAGCATGCTGAATCTGTCATAGTGAGGGTTGGACTTGCAGATTCTATTAAACATGAGCGAAGCCTTGCTGGTCATGCTCGAGGTATTGCGCCAAGAGAGGCTTGCTTCAAACGCTTGAATAATGTCAGAAATTAATCCGTAAGTTTGCGGAACGATGTCAAATATTTCTATGTTGAACTCTTCTGGTAGCCGGACTGCGAGAATTCCCACGACACCCGGATTTTCCCAGCGCCAATCCTCGTCGGTTAAAATGCCTTTAAGGATTCTTTTGGGCGAAGTGGATTCAGGGGGGAGCAAGTGCAGACTCAAGAAATAATCCCAAACACGTTCATAAGTGAAACGGACAAATTCTGAAGGGATGATGGCTTCGTCGTCATCTTCTAGATACTCCGCCAAAATATTCTCGGAGAGGAGTGCCCTATACAAAGATCTCGACGACTCGGGGACATTGTAGTATTTGAGGCAAACTTCTTCTGCGGAGTTAGTCGATATCCTAAGGTTTTCCACTTGAATCATTCGTTCTCCGATCTCCACTAGCGCACGTTTTACATGATTGATCTCGCAATCGGTCTTTTGGGAGATCGAATGCGCTTTGCGTTCTAAGTAATGTTTGAGTATCTTCGGAAGACTAAGCGAACCGGTAGGGGGAGACTGGCCGGAGTATGCTTCGCAAAAGATTCTTAAAAACAGCGGGCTCTTGAACTCATTCGTGAGTGGGGGAAATGAGAATCCTTTGATATTGAAAGCACTAAAATATTTTGGCACGGCATCGAACACATTTATGCCGAGGCCATGGTGAATTCCGTAAGACCAACCGTCGGCGGACATTTTTGCGAGATTGGATGGCAATGTTTGTCTCAGGTAGTCGTCTCGACAACTTACAATCAATTTTATATTGGGATAGTTAGCTAATTCTGCAGCAAAACCATCCAAACCTTCTCGCCACAGTCTGCGGTCGGGAGTTTCGTTAAGTGCATCAATGCAGATAAGTCCGGAAAGATCCGTGGAATCAACTATTGCGGAAATGTTCGCTAGGAAATCGCGGATGGTTGATTGAGGGTAGTCTAAAAACTGCATTACTTGATGCCACGGTAGAATACCCGAATTGAATTTTATTCCCTCCAGGAAGATTGTTAGGCCGCCTTGATCAGCATATTTTGAACAAACTTCTGCTAATACATGAGTTTTGCCGCGACCCGGTTCCCCGGTAATAATTAGAAATTGATTATCCGCGGAAGAGTGTTCTTCCAGAAAGTAAGCTAACGATCTAAGATTGCCGGCTTGTTTCGAAAACTTGCTGTAAGATTCGGACAGCGGCTTGTTGGTTGTTGAGTAGTTGTCATCGGGATGAACATCAGACGAATACTTTTCATGAAATAGACCGAGCAATCTACTGAGAAGGTCAGTGTGTAAGCGCTCTGATTCTCTAATTGAAGATGCCAGCAGAGACAGGTTTTTTGGTAGGTTTAATTTCCCTGAGAGGTGTGAGACGATGGCCTTTATCGAATCGGTGACCTTCTGATGGCTGTCTATCGTAGAGGAATCCCAATCGTCTTTTACGTTGTCGTCTTCAAGTATGTCATCGAGGCATTTTCTTGCGATATCAACATATTGGAGTCGGAATCTCTCACTTTTTAAAAAAGTGTGAATGAGGTCCTCGCTTTCTGTCTGCGTATGCAGCTCCGGAGAATATCTATCGCCAAGGGATTTGATATTATTTAATGTTTTTCGGATGCAAGTCGACTTGTCAAAATCGGGATATTCAAAAAAATATAAAGCCAGTCCTCGATTTTCAGGCTGGAGGAGAAATGAGAGTATTTTCGATTCGTCCCACAATGTGAAAGTGATAGGTGAATTGTATCCCTTTTCCTCTGCGAAGTCGTTCCATGTGGATTTCAGGTCATTCCATTTTAAATCTTGCGATTGAGTGAGATTTCGAGGGATTGCAATGACAACCTCCTTTAGCGATCCAGAAGCGCAATTGTCCTTGATTGCGGTTTTAACGGAGTCGGACATGTCTCGCCATTGTGTGCTGGCTAAATTTTCCTCATAGAATTTGGATTGGATGCCATAGACTACTTTGAAATCGCCGTCACAAATCGTGCCTTCTAAGCCTGCGTCCCCTCCCGCGCCATGCCTCCTCACGGGCAGGCCATATTGCCGATACTGCTTCGTAAAAAGCAGAAATGTTAGTTCCTCGAATGCAGAGCGAGCGTCGCCGCCACGGGAGATGATGCGCCTTGGGTTGATCGATTTCATTGCTGGCCAGCTTTATGTTGGAGAAAGTGAGCCAAAGTCTGACATGTGCAAAGGATGGAAATGCAGTGGGGCATTCTAGCCGGTTTCAAAAACGTGGAGCAGACCGGTTCAAACTCCCCCGCCTGGAGATTTAAGGGGTTACCGAGTGTTGATTACGCCAAATGCCATTAAGGCAGCGATGCTGACAGGAAAAACTAGAACTAGAAATCGGTAGATCAAACCGTAGATCGGGTGTGCACTCGCCCAAGTGCCAATTTGATCGTTTTCTTTCAGAGCTTTGATTGCACGCTTCACGGCCGAAACAGCAGCCAAATGGGTAATGACTCCGAAAACAGAGCATATGGCAAATCCTATCCATGCCAGTTTTAGCAGCCAGAGGTGAGAGGGCGTCACCCCGACCAATGAAGTGCGGAAAGTCATCGAGAAAGCTAGGGCGCTAGTGGATAGCGTGATTATGCGATCTACGAACGTGATTGTGGCCGCTGATTTCTGATTGGCCAAGTCACCGAGAATTTTAAGCGTTTCTTGAGGATTCATGACTTTTCACTGGAACTAGCAAACGGGGCTTTTGAGGGTTGACCGCCCTTACT
>CAXTTX010000217.1:0-8976 GCA_964247045.1 uncultured Verrucomicrobiales bacterium
AAGTTTGAAGGTTTTTTCGGAGTAGCCGCCGTCCAAATCGCTCTGCTGGTCGCCGACGTTGGCGATGATGGTGTAGCCTTGGTCGGTGATGTTTTTGCGGACGGCGGTTTTGAAGTCCCGGGCGGAGTTCTTGGGGCCGGCGGGCCGGACGATGAGCTCCTTGAAGTCGCCCATACCCTGCTGGCGGAGGTTGCGGGCGGTCGCCGCCTTGTCGATCTGGCCGCGGCCGGTGATGAAGAAGACGGCGGTGCCGCGTGCGCGCGCGGCCTGATAGATCTCGCGCGACGGGACAATGGCGGGCGCCGCGCTTTTCTGGATCCAGGCTTCCCAGTCATCGGACTGGTAACCCCAGTCGGCCTTGGTCATGTGGGGGAGGTTGGAGAGCGTGGTCTCGTCGATGTCGAAGACGATGGCGGTTTTCTCACCGGGTTTGGCGAGGCGGGTGGAGACCCATTTGGTGGCGGGGGCGGCGGCGGCGGCGAGGTCTTTCTGATAGTCGCCCGATTCGGCGTAGGTTTTGACATTGGCCTTGGCTGTGGAGAGGTTCTGGGGTTCCCGGGTTGTGGCGCAACTGGCGAGGGCGAAGGCCAATGGGAAGGCGAGCAGGGTGGAGCGGAAACCATTCATGGATGCGGGCGGTCGTTCAAAAGGGTGAGTTTAATCCAAGTCGGGCGGGGTGAAACGAGAAATTGCGGGTGGCCGGAGCGGGGTGGATGGCGGCGGAAGCAGTTCGGAGGCCGTACAAAGACCTAAGACGGGGAGACGTAAGACTTAAGAGAAGAGAGCCTACTTCGTCCTGCGGGCTACGAAGGCCAAGGGCGGTTGCAGGGGGAAAAGAGGGAAATGACAACATTTGCCATGGTTTTGGGGAAAAGAATTGGATGCGGATGGGGGATGGGGATTGAGAATGAGGGAGATAAGGGGAAAGGGGGCGGCGAAATGGGCTGAAAAAGGGGTGATTTGCCGCATTTTGGCGACAAAAACGGGGAGATTTATGCAGATTTTTGTCGTTTGGAGCACGATGGAGCTCTGGATTTGCAAATTTGGGGAAAAATGGGCGGCTGGCGGGAAAGGGAGAAAGGATGAAATGAACCACGTAAAGCGAGAGGTGGTGGTTGGAAGTATCGGGTGGATGCGAGTTCGGGATGATCGAACCACGGAACACATGGAAGGAGGAGGAGTTTTCAAATCCGGGGCGGGTAAGTTCTGATCTTCCGGGGTGAGGTCGTTTTTGGTCATCTGGTGTCGGTGTCCGGGGGCGACTTTGCCTTGGAAATCCGGCGGTGATTTTACCACGGGAGGGGCGGGTTTTCTAGTTCTGGGGTGTCTGCCAATATGGATAGTCGTGAGTCATTGGGCAGCAGTGGATTAGGGTGCGTAAGGCGGCGTGGCGCGGCTGTGAAAGACGAGGTTGATGGTACGGTTGTGCGGCCAGTCCTTCTTGAACTCCGCGATGAGGGCGGCAGGGCATACCGCCGCGAGGAGATTCGCGAGGGTGCAGGCGGCGAGGAGGAGAGGCAGGAGTCGGGCCAGTGTTCGCATTGGTTTGTGGCATAGTTCCACCCCCCGCCGCTCCGCTATTCAGGCAACGATCGATCACAATCCAAGTTCTCACCTTGATGGTCCTAGGATCAGGAGGGCCAGAGCCACGAGAAGGATGAGAAGTCTAGGCCGCAGTTGAAAGGGTCTAAAGGGTGGAGATGTTGGAGAAAAGGAGGGACGGTGCAAGCGAAGGCCTAGAAGCTAAAAACGGTTCCATCTCTCCTTCCCCAAGACCTATAAAATAGTACTCATTTGAACTTTACTGTGGGCTTCTCTGAAGAATAGATTGCATCAGATGTGAGCTCCCAACCGGGCAAAACGGGATTTTTTTAGAAAATTACAAAAACTCTTGGCCAATTCGCGCATTTCCTTAAAATTTCGTGACCGTGAATCCGCTGCGCATCCAAAACAGAATTCGTAATCTCCATGCACATTTTTATGGAGACGGGCATGTTACGGCCACGCCAATTTTTAAATCTTCCGCCCATTCTTTTGTAGATGGGATAACGAATCGGGGCGCTAGAAATAAAAAAAATGTGAAAAAACAAAACCGTCAAACGGGTCGCCGGATCGGCACTGTTTTGATTGACCCAAAAACTGGAATATACATGATAAAGGCACCTTAGCAAAGGAAGTGTCTTAATCAATGCCGGACCACGTCTTCATAGTTCTTCAATCTACCGCTGACGGACGTTATTTTTTGAGTTTTCGCGACCAAGCGATTTCTCCTCCCCGGGAAATTGAAGCCTGTTCGGTAAGGTGCAGTCCAGCATTTCATCTATCACCTGGGCAATTTCAGATTCCTGCGGCTCTCGGCTCATACACGATTGCATTTTTTACTCTTCCCAATGCAGCGAACGTTGCTGGACGATTGCCCCTGAAGCTCAGGGCTAACGTGCTCTTTACACTGGGCATAGCCCCGCTGGTAGTGGTTACGAAAAATCGAAACTCACTGAAGCCATACCTCAAGCATTTTCAGGATCATACACTGGCCTATGAGGCTTGGGACATCAAAAAGGGAAAGGTCAAAATTGAAACTTTGACCCACAGTTTGGCCGCTCCGATAGCGTTCAATTGGAATGACTATCAGCTGCCAATTTGCAAGGTCCGGAATTCGGATGTGAAGTGGATTCTTACGGAACTCAATCACAACCTTCATGAGTTGACCCATAGAGCGTCGATTTTTCAGCCTTCTTTCTTAAAGACCCTCAAACCCATTGTCAAAGACGTCTCGCAACTTGCGGATCAGATCATATTCTTCGCTGGCGAAACAAAAATTTGTAAATCCCTTTGTCAAGGTGACAAAGACAAAGCCAAAGAATCAGATTTGTTTCGAAAGCTACGGCTCAACCAATACATCAGCTACCTTGTTGAACTCAACGCCTCCCTAGTGTATGTGCTATCCCAAGCATTTCACGGGTATGCACCACTTTTATTTAGCAATGATTGTCTAATTCGGCATCACTCGTTATTAGGGGTGGGAACTGCGCACAGAGGAATAGGTAATTTGGTGGGATATATTGAAGCTGGGCTAGCAAATAGTCATGTGGTCCGAGAGATGGAACTGAGGTATTCAAGGCCTTTTTTGGGATTGGTTGCAGCCGATCTAAATAACGATCTTATTGCCAACGTTCCTGCGGCCGATCCATCGAAAGCCGTCGCCCGAAACCTTGATGTAGACGAACAGTTGCCTAAACTTGCATATTTTTCGGGCAGGAATGGATTTGGGGAGGTTCATTATACGGTAACCGCCGCAACCCAATCTCTGCAGTCTGCCGACTCCATAACTTGGAGCCTAATGACAATGACTCACGAGTTGATGCACTCGCATGTCGAAGGCCTCCTGTCCATAATTTTCGACTGCGATGACGACCGCTTAACAGAAGAAAACTTTATTCGGATCGTCGAAGAATTCCAGCAAGACGAAAAACCAATAAAGAATTTCAGTGTTAATCAGTATATCCGTCACAAGATCCTGTATCTTGTTCTGCTTAGTGTAACAAATGAAGAGGCCAGCGCAAAAATGCGCTCAACTCAGCCCACTGCAACTTTGGGTAAATCGCCTAAGAAAATCGCGGTCCCCCTAGAAGTCCCTGCTACGAGCGCCGGTATTCTTGAAAATTTGGCGATGGAATATGACTCTCTGAATGAAATAATTGTCCATGTATTGGATCTGGAGTATTTCTACTTAGGTAATAAGGAGCGCTATATCGATTCTTTGTGGATCTCCTGGTCTTCAGTTCCTGGCGTCATTGACCGTATTGACTACTACATAACCAGAACACTGGCGGCGGTCGGCGCCTCGGAAGCGGGACATTATTCCGGTGTGAGATTTGACACCTGTGTGACCATGCTTAGGTCCTCATTTGATCGTATCCGAAGCTGTTTAGACAATTCGGCAGTTATTGAAAAAGTAACCTCTATCCTTGATAGTCCTGATGACCTGAGAGCACTGCGGATTCGGTTCGGTGCATATTGCGCACTGGCAGAGCTTGCGAATAAATATCTAGTTTTCCCTAACCTTCTGACAATATTTGATTCTAACGATGAAAAGATTTCTTCCGTGAATGGAGAAATGAAATATTTGCTAAACTCTGGCGAAATCTCAGGAGCTGAAATTGAGAATCCACTGGCATTTGTATATGATCGCATACGGCGACGGATAGAGATGGTCCCAGAAAAACTTTCAGATGACTACCGAGCCGCGTGGATATTTTTCATGTTGGCCTCCGCAAATACAAACTCGTCATTAATCCAATGAGTGCAGATTCCCAGATTTATAGCGCTGTTGTATTTTTATTGCCCGATGGCTACTCTGGTAATCTGCGTGGGCTTGTTCCTAAGAAAAACGTTAAGACCACGCGACAGACAGCTGCATCGGCCGACGCCATTAAGGCGCAGTCTTTTCATTTTTTCTCAAAGGTAAACTACTGCCGTTCCGTAAATGCGGAGTCACACCCCGAATCTGAAAAAATCAAAGGTGTGGAACATTTTGTTTATGAGATCTACATCTTTTCATTTTCAATTGCTCAACAACGCTATTGCTTGGTCTGCACTCAATATTCGGCACTGCTAAAAGAAATTTGCCTCTATTCTGTAGCCACACAATTAAAAGAATACACTTGGAAATATATTAGATTAGATCTTCAGTCGATAGTTGAATCTATTCAGGGGGGCGACACGATGGGGGGGAAAATTAGAATGAGTGCGGCGACGCTTTCATACCGGGGTAAAGACCACGCATTGTTGGATAACCTTGTTCTCAGCGGTAAAAATATCGCTAATTCTCCTATATTTAAGTCAATCCGGAATCTCTTGAGCGAGGATCCGGCTGTGGAAATCTTGGACCTGAGTTCCAAAGGGGCGAAAAGCAGAGCCAATCCTAACGATGAAGTAAAAAAGCATTTAGACGGAAATACTTCTATCCGGAGAATAAAATTGAATTATGGCGAGAGCCGTCCTGCAATTATATTTGAAGCGGATTTGTTTGGTAATTTTAAATTACGAATCGATCCTAACATCGGAAATATGCTCTCGTATTTCATTGAGACGCTATCGCATTTTAATTTCCTTGAAGCAACAGAGCCGATAACCACATGTCCTCTCCTAAGAGAAGAAGAACACCCCCCATCGTAGTTAGGAAAACCCTATGGCATTCGCTGGGAGATTATTCAACAACGCCAGCATTGGCTTCAGTTGATCTGGGGGCTGCCTTGAGAAACGGGCACTTGGCGATTTTCTTGGGAGCGGGAATTTCTATTCCTATGGGAATCCCGGGATGGGGAGATTTGTTGAATGGATGTATTTCCGATCCCCGTGCGGCTCCAGCTAAGCTTAAGACTTTCACCAAGAAGGAAATTGCCAAGAAAAGCGGTGATGATCTGGCGCGAATTGCTGAGGTGCTGAGTAGCCGTGTCGGAAATGAAGCGTTTTTGGAAATTGTTAGAGATCAATTGTATCCGTCGGGTAGTATTACGGAGTTGATACCTACTCCAATGCTTTACGCGTTGAGTGCTTTGCTCTCTGGAGCGGATCGTGGTCGCATCTCCAATGTATTAACATTGAATTTTGATGATAACATAGAACAACACTTAAGGTTGCATGGACAACTTTTTCAAGTTGTTGAAAGTCTTCCTCAACTATTGGGAAATTCTGGCACTCTTGTGTTTCACCCCCATGGATATCTGCCAAGGGTTCCATCAGATCCGAAATCAAGTAAAAAAATCGTATTTGACAAGCTCTCATTCGACAAGCTGTTGGGTGATGAGTCGAATCCTTGGAAAAGATTCATCCGCGAACTCATTAGAACAAATATAATTATAGTAGTGGGAATGGGAATTAATGATCCTCATTTGCAGGCGCTATTTTCGGCTCTAGAGGAGGAAATCCGTGGTTTAGGCCGCCCTTCGGCATTTTGGTGCGTATCTTCTGAAAGCAAGGAATATGAAACCACCAAAAATTCTCTTGCGCTGAGGAATATTGCTGCGCTTGGCTTCAAAGATCTGAAGAAGGATATCCCTGAATTCCTGCTATCTATATGCAGATCTGCTGCGGCAACCGTCAAAAAGGGACCGGCCTGAATGGCTTTAACTCGGGGGGCTTGCAAGCCATTCCGGCAGCTTACGCAGCCGGCTAAGTTCGGGCTGCCCCTCCGGGGCAAAGGGATTCGGGCTGCCTTCCGGGGCAAAGGGAGTCGGGCTGCATTCCGGGGCAAGGAGAGACGGGCTGCGCTCCGGGGCAAGGGGAAGCGGAATTTATTGAGAAAATCGGTGGCTTGGTCAGGCTTCAAATCGAGATGAACGAAAACAGAATCACCCACTACGCCACGGTTGCGGATGAAGGGCTTGATGGCCTCGAGGCCAAGGTGAACGAATCCATCGGGCGGGGATGGCAACCGCTGGGAGGGGTTTCGGTGGTTCTTCAATTCACCAACCGCCTTTATTACGTCCAGGCGCTGGCGTTTTATGGGGGAGCTGCGGAGAACCCGACACTGCCGGAAGGGTGAGCTTCCGAAAGGGTTCTGTTTTCCGGCGGTGCGGCACGCGGCGACACGTGGTGGATGGGGTGAGGGTGGGTGGCGGTTCTGCCGTCCCTCCGGGACTCAGTTTTCCATGCGACCACTACCGGTGGCTCACGCCGACCGGCTACCTTCGGGCTGCCCCTCCGGGGCAAGGGTTGCGCTCCGTCGGTCGCGGCGCTCCCGTCGGCGGTGTGTCGGCGGTGGAAGGGACCGGGCGCACCGAGGGAAGCGGATACCTGGCGGTGAAGCCCTGAATTTGCTTGTCTTGATCCTTGCACCCGCTAGCAAGTGGATGGCTTTTGGTGCTCTTTCACAGGGCATTCCAGAAAGCTTTACTCCCCTACGGAAAACATCATGAAAGCCAACTATCGCGCGGCGGCATCAGCCGGATTGATCTTATCAGCCGCCTGTGCAGACGTGGGAGAGGGTGCGACGACGGTGCAGACGGTCGTCGGGCCATATGCCACCAGCAGCGACATCGAGATTCTTTTTGCAAGCCCGATCCTGAGTGTCACGGACCTGGTTTCGATCAGTGATGGCGCGGTTTATACAGGCGAGGGTGCGAAGATGACCGTCAGCGTGGTCCTTACCAATGAGCAGGTGGTGGAGATCTTTTCAAAAATCGGAAGCCCGTTTGAAAGCCCCACCCTCGCCGTTTTCACGGGGAACGCGTTCACGGACTTCGCGACGCCGCAGGACATCAAGGCTTTGCGAATCAATTACAGCGGCGGGCAGCAAGCCGGGAATTTCTCTTTGCCCGGATCGACGGTGCTGACCTTTGCCGTGGTCCCCGAGCCGG
Organism: uncultured Verrucomicrobiales bacterium; assembly: GCA_964247045.1. Classification (GTDB taxonomy): domain Bacteria; phylum Verrucomicrobiota; class Verrucomicrobiia; order Verrucomicrobiales; family Akkermansiaceae; genus Luteolibacter. Next base: position 7,362 of record CAXTTX010000217.1, read on the forward strand.
CGGGTGCCATCATGGCGGGGATTGGATTCGTGTTCCTGGCGGGCCACCGGCGGCGGAAGATCGCCTGAGTGCATCGGGCATGAAGGAAGGATTTGCCGCAAGACGCGAAGGAGGAATGTTATTGGTTATTGGAGGCTGTCTGAGGAATAAGAAATCCGGACAGGTCAATTGACCCTGTGGAATCAGGATGGTCACTGGGAAATTGGTTTCTCCCGGATTCGGGACCTTTGCCTGTCCCTGGAGGTGAAAGCCGCCCCAACCGGACCGTTAGGGATAACGGTCCCTGCCTTTTTCAGACAGTTTGTCAGTCATCGGAGGGGTCAATGCGTCGCTCGAACTCGGCGAATTTTCCGTTAGGGCCGCGGATGATTTCATCCACATACCGGATGCTGATCGAGAAAGCGCCGCCAAGGGCAGCGGTGGCGCTGCTGATGACATGAGCCTCTTCTCCAGGGGTAAGCGGCTGTGCGACGACCAGGTGGAAGCAGACGTGGTCCCGCGCGGTCTGGATGACCTGATGCTGGCGGATCGACCGGACCTGCATGACGGCACCGTGGCCATAGTAGGGCGGGCGGAGTTCTCCGGAGGGGAGCATGAGCAGATCGCGCGCACGCCCTGGAATATCGTCGAGAACGGGCAAGGTGCGGCCACAGGGGCAGCGACCAGCCCCCACCGTGGCGAGATCGCCGATTTCATAGCGTAGCAGGGGCATGGCAAAGTTGTGGAGGGGTGTGACGATGACCCTGCCGGTCTCGCCCGGCGCGCAGGGATGGCCATCCGCATCGAGGACCTCGATGATGGATTTTTCGGATTGGAGATGCCAGCGGCCACCTTCCCGGCACTGATAGGCCATGGCTCCCGTTTCCGCGGCGGTATAGGTGCTGGCCAGCGGTGCGTCCCAGATTTCACGACAGAGTCCGGCGAGCTCCGGCGGGCTCGCCTCGCCCACACCGATGGCCTCCCGCAGGGGTGGCAGCTTGATCCCTTCCCCGCGGGCGTGGCGGAGGATCTCCAGCAGCAGGGATGGAAAGGTGCAGATGTAGTCGGGCTGGAGCTCGCGGATCGTCTGGACCAGCGCGCGGATGGGGGTGCGGTAATCCAGGAGGAAGCTCGGTCCGGTGGGCCAGACCACCGAGGCGGGAGGCCCCCAGTCGGCGATGGCACGGAGGTGGACGCTCTCGTCCATCACTTCCCTGCGGTCATCCCGGAGGATGGAGAGAAAGCTGCCTGATAGGTCGCGGCCGCGCCAGACATGTTCGCGAAGTTGAAAGGCCTGCCAATAGAAGTAGTCGAGGGTGCTGCGGGCGATGCGCACCGGGCGTCCCGAAGAGCCTGAGGTGACACTCTCCCCCACGGTGCCATGTCCGTCGGGGAGCTTGCTTGTCCGCAGTTGCCCGTCCAGGGACTGGACCTCGGCACGGGTGAGGATGGGCAGGGACGCCCAGCGTTCATTCCATTCCGGCATGGTGAGGGCGGCGTGGTTCCTTGTCTCCGGATCGAGCCCGGCGGCCCGCAGCCGCCCGCGCCAGAAGGGCAGTTGGGCGCCGGCATGATCCATGAGGGCCTCCACCTGTGGACGGCGGGCGATGGCCAGTTGTTCACGGGTCATGAACTG
>CAXTTX010000218.1:0-8870 GCA_964247045.1 uncultured Verrucomicrobiales bacterium
TGGTCAGGAGGCTTTCGATTTCGCCGAGCTCGATGCGGAAGCCGCGCACCTTCACCTGATGGTCGCGGCGGCCCATGAATTCCAGCGTGCCGTCATTGCTCCAGCGGCAGAGGTCGCCGGTGCGGTATAGACGGCCGAATTGCGGGTGCTCGATGAATTTTTCCGCCGTGAGTTCCGGCGCGCCCTGATAGCCGAGCGCCAGTCCGCAGCCACCTGTGAACAGTTCTCCGGGGATGCCAACGGGCACGGCGCGCAACTCCGCATCCAACAAATAGACCGTGGTGTTGGAGATCGGCTTGCCGATGGGGATGGAAGGCTTCTCCAAGTCCGCCCGGGTGATCAGATGGCAGGCGGTGAAGGTGGTGTTCTCGGTCGGTCCGTAGCCGTTGATCAGGCGGGTATCCGGCAGGAGGTCCAGCGCACGGCGGACGTGGGCCGGAGAAAGGACATCGCCGCCAGCAAGCAGGTTGCGCAGGCCCTTCAAGGATTCCGGTTCCTCATCCATGATGAGTTGGAAAAGGCCGGAGGTGAGCCAGAGGGTGGTCACGCCATGTTCGCGGACAGCACCCGTGATTTCCGTGAGGCCGGGACCATCCGGCAGCAGGACGAGGCGACCGCCATTGAGCAAGGGTCCCCAGATTTCCAAGATCGATGCGTCGAAGGAAACGGGCGCGGCCTGGAGGAAGACATCGTCCGGCGTGATGGTCAGGAAGTTCTGGTTCCGCACCAGGCGGGTGACGCCGCGGTGGGGAAGGAGAACGCCCTTGGGACGTCCGGTGGAACCGGAGGTAAAGAGCAGGTGCGCCGGATGGTCCGAATTCACGGCGATGTCCGGGAGAGACACGGGTGACAGGGCCTTGCCCGTGGCAGGAATCGTGAGCAGATTCCCGCTCCAGGAAGAGGGGTATGAGGATTCGCAACCGGCGGTCGCGAGTGCGAGTGTGGCGGAGCATTCCCCGAGAAGAAGATTGAATCGCTCCGCCGGATAGGCGGGATCGATAGGCACGCAGCAACCACCCGCGAGGAGGATCGCGAGGAAGCCGGTGATCATCTCCGGGGAAGGGCTGGAACTGATGGCGATGAGGTCGCCCGGCTCCAGGCCGCTTTCCCGCAGCGCGGCCGCCAGATGCGAGGCCTCCGAATGGAGCTGCGAGTAGGTGAGCGAACGCGTGCCGGAACGCAGGGCAATACGGGTTGGGAAACGCTCCGCCGTTTCGATGAACAGTTTGCCGATGGTGGCCTTGGGATCGACCGCGGGCACGCCGGACCAGCCGTGGAGAAGCTGGTTCTTCTCAGGTGCCGTTAGAATGTCGAGTTCACCGATGGGACGATCCGGATGATCCGCGATTTCCTCCAGCAAGTGCTTGAAGTGGCCGAGCATGCGGTCGGCTGAAGCACGGGTGAAAAGCTCGGTGCTGTAGTCGCAGGAGGCGCGCCAGCCTTCCTTGCGCTCCACCATGAAGAAGTGGAGGTCGAAGATGGTGCCCGGTGAACGCGAAGGAATGGGCGTGAGCGAGACGCCGCCGAAAGTCCCGGACTGGACGAAGGAGCGGTGGTGGTTGAAATTCACCTGGAACAGCGGATTACGGCTTTGGTCGCGCTCCGGCTTCAATTCGCGGACGAGATACTCGAAGGGCAGGTCTTGGTTCTCCAGCGCCTCCAACGAGGTGTCGCGGATCTTTTCGAGGAACGCGCCGAAGGACGGATTTCCTGATAGATCACCGCGCAGGATGAGGGAATTGATGAAGACCCCGATGAGCGGTTCCACTTCCTCGCGGGTGCGGCCGGTGACGGGCGTGCCGACGGCGATGTCCGTGGTGCCGCAGTAGCGTGAAAGGAGAATATTGTAGGCGGCGAGCTGGAGGTGGAAGAGCGTGGCACCATGCTTCGCGGCGATGGCATGCAGGCGGTCGGTCAGTTCCTTCGGCAGGAGAATGGAGGTGATCTCGCCTTTCCAGGTCTTCACCGCGGGGCGCGGGAAGTCGGTGGGAAGGTCGAGTTCCGCCATGCCTTTGAGGCGATCTTTCCAGTAGGCGAGTTGCTTCGCGATCTCGGGGCCTTCGAGGTAGTCCTTTTGCCAGACGCTGAAGTCGCCGTATTGGATCGGCAGGGGTTCGAGAGGGCAAGGCTTACCATCGAAATAGGCCTGATAGATCACCGCGATTTCCCGGGTCAGCACGGTCATCGACATCCCGTCGAACAAGGCATGGTGGGCGGTGACGTGGAAGATGTGGGATTCCGCGGACAGGCGCACGAGTTCGGCGCGGATGAGGGGGCCCTTCGCGAGGCTGAATGGCCGGCGGGCCTCGATGCTGCCGAGGCGGTCCGCTTCCTCGTCGATGCGATCGGCCGGGAGGTGGCTGATGTCGATGGTGGAGAGGGAGAGCTTCATCTCCGGCTTCACGATCTGGAGCAATTCCCCGTTGTCCTCGCCGAAGGTGGTCCGCAGCGCCTCATGGCGTTCGATGATGGTGTTCACCGTGCGCTCGAGCAGTTTCGCATCCAGCGGTCCGGCGAGACGGAAGCGCAAGGGCACGTTGAAGGCGGTGACCTCGCCTTGCAGGAGTTCCATGTACCAGAACACCTGCTGTGCGACGGAGGCCGGGAATGCGAGCACGCCTTCCACCGCGCCCGCGGGGGAGTCCGTGGATGGGGGCGTCTCGTGCGGCAGGCTCATCGGTTCAGAGATTGCGGCGGTAAGCATCGCGGTTGACACGTTGGATGGTGGGAGAAGCGGGCATCTCGGCGGATGGAGAAGCCTCGGTGCCAATGGCGGAGATGGTTCGGAGGCGGAACACCTGTGCGGGTGTGAGGGCGATTCCCGCCTTGGTCGCGCGTGTGGTGATCTGGAAGATCAGGATCGAGTCGCCGCCGAGTTCGAAGATATCGTCCTCGATGCCGACCTGCTCGAGGCCGAGGACCTGCTGCCAGATTTCCACCAGCTTCTGCTCGGTTTCGTTGCGCGGGGCGATGATCTCGCGTTCGGCGGAATCCTGTTCGAGGGCTCCGGGTGAGGGAAGTGCCTCGCGGTTCACCTTGCCATTGGGCGTCAGCGGGAACGAGTCCAGCACCAAGAAGGCGGATGGGACCATATATTCCGGCAACTGGACGAGCAGGTGCTTGCGCAGTTCTTGTCCCAGGGCCGCATTCGCGGTTTTGGCGGACTTGGGCGTGTTCGCATAGGCGGATGCCGGGAAGGCGCTTGTCGAGGTCGGCCACAGCGGCAGGGCATTCTCGGCCGCAGGGAAGAAGACCGCGTCGAGGAAACCTTCGGTGCCATCGCCATGCCAACGGACGTGAGCGCGGAAACCGAACTGAGCCGCGAGTGCGAAGAGGGCCTCCGCGGTAACCGCGTTGGGAGGCGTCGTGGGTGGAAGCGGCAAGGCCGCTTCATCGGCAGCATTTTCGAGGGCCCGGCGGAAACCGAGCGGGAGCGCGAGGCGCGCGTCGGGAATCGATGTGAGGTGGATGGCGGAAGGCCCTTCCATCAGCATCGCCTCGAGTTGCTCGAGGTTGAGGTTCTTCCATTCCGTTGCCTCGGGAACGGGACGGGTTGACGGTGCGGAAGTCCCGTGGATCACCACGTCGTAGTGATACATCGTGGTTTCGTTCGGGATCTTGCCACGACGGAGGAGGATCTCGATGTGGCCGATGCCGGGAATTTCCTTTGGCAGGAAATCGAACCAGGCGGGGTCGAGCGAGAGTTCTGTTTCCTGCACGATGCGCTGCGCGATCTTCTCGCGGAGTTGTCCGGCGGTGGTGCCTTCCGGAGCGTGCTCGCGGAGGGCGTTCGCATGGTGTGTGGCCAGCAGAGCATTCCCCTGGATGTCGCCGAGGAAGATCCGGCCGCCGGGTTTCAGGGCCTTCGCCGCTCCGGCGAGAACATTCGTTAGATAGGCCGCGTCAGGGAAATACTGGGCGACCGAGTTGATGATGACGGTGTCGAAGTAGCCATCGGGAATGCCGTTGAAATCATCGGCCGGGCGGTGGAACAGTTTAACCTGCGGGAGCGGGTGGTTTTTCTCCAGAGCCTCGATGGCGACCTTCGAAATGTCCGCGGCCCAGTAGGATTCGGAATCCGTGGCGAGGCGGGCGAGGATCTGGCCGGTGCCACAACCGATTTCAAAAACATTGCGCGGCGAGTAGCCGCGGATGCGATCGACGGTGGTATCGATCCACTCGGTGACCTGGGCATCGAGGTTCTGGACACCGGCCCAACCGGCGATGACGGAATCGAGACGGTCGAGTTTCTCGCTGCCGGTTTGTTCGATGGCGGACTTGTAGAGAAGGTCCCACTGGTCTTCCCAAATGGCGGTGCCATCGCTTTTCCCGTCCTTCTCGGGATTGACGGGTTGGCGGAGGTAGGCGACGAGACGGCCTTCCTTGACGTGAGCGACCGCTTGATCGACGGCAGGATGTTTTTCCAGCAGGGATTCGATTTCACCAAGCTCGATGCGGTAGCCGCGGAGCTTCACCTGGTGATCGAGACGGCCGAGGAACTGGATTTCCCCGTTGTCGTAGAAGCGCGCACGGTCGCCGGTGCGGTAGACGCGAGCCGGGCCGGATGGATCGAGGGTGTTGGAGATGAATTTCTCCGCGGTGAGTTCCGGACGATTGAGGTAACCGCGGGCGAGGCCGTCGCCACCGAGGAGAAGTTCCCCGGCGATGCCTGGTGGGAGCAACTTGCCTTGGGGGCTGACGATGTAGGCGCGGGTGTTGGAGATCGGGCGGCCGATGGTGGCGCGCTCGCCGGCCTTCCGCAGGGTGAAGGTGGAATAGGTGGTGTCCTCGGACGGACCATAGAGGTCGTAGACTTTCACGTCGGACTTTGCCTCGTAGATGCGGTCCACGAGGGCCGCGGTGAGTGCTTCACCGGCCAGGTTGATGGTCTTCACGGAGGCGGGCAAGAGTTCCGCGTCGAGCAGCTCGGTGATGGCCGAGGGGACCGTGTTGATCAGGGTGATGCGTTCGCGGTGTGGGTGGTTGCGGAGGTCCAGCGCGTTTTCCGCGAGGATCACGGAGCCACCGGCCGCAAGCGTGACGAACATCTCGAAGATGGAGAGGTCGAAGCAGATGGAGGTGGAGAACAGGACACCGGCGAGTTCATCCTTCCGATAGACGCCGAGTGCCCAGCCGATGAGCGCGATGGTGTTGCGGTGCTCGATGGCGACGCCTTTCGGTTGGCCGGTCGAGCCCGAAGTGTAAATCACATAGGCGAGGTCGGCGGGTGCGGTGGCTGCGGACACGCGATCCGCGGAATGTTCCAGCGCGTTGTCGATATAAATGCGGCGGCTGGCTTCCTCAGGCGGCAGGGTGGGGGAGAGCGAACGCTGGGTCAGCAGGACCGGCGCCTTCGCATCATTGAGAATGTAGGCGATGCGCTCCTGTGGATACTTCGGGTCGATGGGCACATAGGTGCCGCCGGCTTTCAGGATGGCGATGATGGCAACGAGCGTTTCCGCACGGCGCTCCGCGCAAACACCGACGAGGGTTTCGCGGGTGACGCCGCTTTCCTGGAGCAATTTCGCCAGCGCGTTCGCATGGCGGTCGAGCTCGCGGTAGGTGAAGCTGCGATCTCCTGCACGCAAAGCGATGGCGTGGGGCTCGCGGTCCGTTTGTTCCTCGAAGAAAGCGTGGATGGAAGGCTGGGAGGGCAGGGGAGCGGCGGTGTTGTTCCATGAATCGAGCAAGGCCCGGTCTTCCGCGGTTACCATGTCCAGGGCCTGCAAGGTCTCCTCGCCATTGGCGATGACGGATTCGATGATCTGTTCGAAAGCGGCGAGCCAGCGATGGATCGTCTTCGCGTCGTGGAGGCCGGTGTTGTATTCGCACTCCACGACGAGGCGGTCGTCGGTTTGCACGAGGTTGAAGAAGAGGTCGAAATTGACGAACTGCTTGGGGTTCGTCTCGTAGCTCATTTCCAGACCATCGAGATGGATCTGGTCGATGCCGGACTTGTCGATGTTGAAGATGACATTGACGAGCGGCACGCGGCTGGTGTCGGCGGGAACCTTGATCTTCCGAAGCAGGCTTCCGAAGGTGTAGTTCTGATAGTCGTAGGCCTCGAGGACCTGCTCCTTCACCTCGGCGGCGAAGTTGGAGAACGGGCGGTCCGCACCGGGATGGAGACGGAGCGGCAGGAAATTGAGACAATGGCCGATGAGTTCATCGCGGCCAATGCGGGCCTGTCCGGCCGCGGGCACGCCGATCACGACGTCTTCCTGGCCGGTGATGCGGTGCAGGAGCGTGGCGAAGGACGAGAGCAGCGTCGCGAAGAGGGTGCCGCCGAGTTTCGGCGAGGCTTTCTTGAGACGGGCGTAGCGCTCCGGATCGAGGGAGATGGATTCCATCGAGCCGGCATAGGCTTTCACGCGCGGGCGCGGCCGATCCGTTGGCAGCTCGAGAACCGGACCGCCGTCGGGGAACTTGGAAACCCAGAAGGCTTCCGCTTCCGCCATCTCGTTGTTGGCGATGCCTGCCTTCTCGACGCGGGCGTATTCCGCGAAGGACATGGCGGGCTTCAGCTTGGGCAAGAGGCCGGCCTTGCGGGCGTTGTAGGCATTGGCGAACTCGGCGAGGATCATGCCGAAGGACCAACCGTCGCAAATGATGTGGTGTGCGGTGAAGACGAGTTCGTGTTTCTCCGGCGAGAGCTTCACGAGGTGCAGGCGGACCAGCGGGTCATTGGTGAGATCGAAGGGGATCGAGCTTTCCGCGCTCTTGATGAGCGAGAGAGGGAGCAGCGTGGAAGGTGAGTTCCCCACCATGCTGGAGAAATCGTGCTCCATCATTTCCAGTGTCTTTTCGGACGGATGGAAATATTGGGTGGAACCATCCTCGGAGAAGGTGCTGCGTAGCGCCGGGTGGCGGACGATGATGTCGTTCAGCGAGGCTTTAAGGGCCGCGACGTCAATGGTGCCCTCGAGATGGATGATGTTGGATTCATTGAAGGCGCAGTTCGCCTCGTCGCCCATCTGGACGGCGTGGAAGATCTCGCGCTGGGCCTCGGTGGTTGGCGCGCTGTCGAAGCGCGGGAAACCGGCGGGCGCTTCAATCGTGCTTTCCGGACCGGCGGGCAGGAACCCGGCGGCCTGCATCTCGGCCACCGCTTCGACGAAGCCTTTCACGACCTTGTCGAAATCCTCGTCCGTGTGGGCGGTGGTGAAATAGAGCGGGCGGCCTTCCCAGACGTGGATGCCTTTCTCGCGGAGGAAATACCAGAGCAGGCTCGCGTATTTCAGATCCGGCGCGTGCTCGATGACCGCATAGGCGCTGAAGTGCGGGATGCGGATGGGCACCTGGACGGCTTCAAAGTGTTCATTGAGCGTGCGGCAGAGACGGCCGACGCGTTCTTCCATTTCGATCTGGAGGCGAGGTCCTTCACCCATCAGGTGTTCAACCACGCGCCAGGCGGCCGCGAGGGCCAGCGGATGGCGGACGAAAGTGCCGGCGAAGAAGGTCACTCCGACCTCCGGGAAGCTGTCATCGCCATAGTTCCATGCACCGCCATCGAGGGCGTCCATGTATTCCTTCTTGCCGGCGAGGACGCCGATGGGCATGCCGCCGCCGATGACCTTGCCATAGGTCGCCATGTCGGCTTCCACGCCGAAGTAGGCTTGCGCACCACCGGGAGCGCAGCGGAAGCCGGTGACCACCTCGTCGAAGATGAGCGCCGTGCCGGATTTTTCCGTGATGGCGCGGACCTCGTGCATGAATTCACGCGGTTGCAGGCCGGGCGCGCGGCTCTGCACCGGCTCAATCATCACCGCAGCCAGTTCATGGGCGTGGGTCTTGAGAATTTCCAGCGAAGTGGGGTCCGCGTAGTCGAGCACGAGCATGTTCTCGACCAGCGATTGCGGGATACCCGGGGCGATCGGCTGGGCCTTGTAAACGCCATCCACCCAGGCACCGCGGACGAGGACTTCCTCGAACATGCCGTGGTAGTCGCCGGTGAAATAGGCGATGCGGTTGCGGCCGGTGATTGTCCGCGCCAGACGCATGGCGGCCATCACGGCTTCGGAGCCGGTGTTGCAGAAAGTCACGCGCTCCATGCCGGTCAATTCGCCGATGGATTTCGCGAGCTTGCCCGCGATGGGCGACTGCGGTCCGATCTCGATGCCGGTGCGGAGTTGTTTCTCCAGGGCGTCGATCAACCAGTCCGGCGAGTGGCCGAAGAAATAGGTGCCGAAGCCCATGGTGATATCGACATATTCGTTGTTGTCGATGTCCCAGAGGGTGGCGTTCTTGGTGCGCTGGGAAACGATCGGATAGACCATTTCCTTCCACAGCGACTTGAAGCCGGAGACCGCGCGGGGATCCGCGTAGTGCGGGCGATGTTCCGCGGTGTAGGCCTTTGAAGAAGGGGTTTTCGCGACATAGCGCGCGATCAGTTGGTCCAGTGACTTCTGCTGGGTATCCGTCAAACCGCCCTTCTCTCCCTTGTCGATGGGCTTGTAGGGACCGAAACGGGTGTTCGGGGTGGCACCGCGTTGGCTGTTGGCGGGCCAGCGCACCTGGCTCAGGCCGTTGTTGGCAGGAGCGGCCGTTGGGAGAGCGGCGGATGCGGGTGGTTGCTGGCCGGTAAGCATCGCCTGCATCAGTTGCAGGTTGGCGGCCATGAGTTGTTCCAGTGAACCTCCGGCAGGCACGGCGGCGGAAACATCGGCCAGCGGTGCGGCGGCGGGAGTGGCCATCGCCGGAGCATCGGCGGGCAGTTCCTTGTCCAAATGCTTCGCGAGCGCACCGATGGAGGAAAGGTCGCCCAGCATCTGGCGGAAGGTCACCTTCACGCCGAAGCGTGACATGATGGCCTGGCTCGCTTGGGTGAGGAAAAGCGAATCGAAGCCAAGCTCGGTGAAGCTGGCCGTGTC
>CAXTTX010000219.1:0-5417 GCA_964247045.1 uncultured Verrucomicrobiales bacterium
GCGGCCGGTCGAGCCCGATGACCGGGCCGGCTCGCGCGAGGCGAGCAGGCGGGACGCGCCGGAGGCGGGAGACTGGTCCCTGAACCCGGCTTGGGTGTATGCTTGGTCGGCAGGGATGCCGGTGAGGTAGAGGTCGGCAAACCGGCGCTGGCGGAAGGTGAGGCCTGGGAATTCGTTGGTGGCGGTGGTGTGGTTGGTGTTCATCGCCGGGAAGAATATCAGGCCGGAGGGTGGCTCTCAACCGATGGCGCGTCTGCCAATATTGTTAGATTGGATTGGGGGTACCATTGGAACATAAGCTATTTGGGATTAATGACTTGGTGAAGTATTTGAAAACGCTGAAAGGTGTGTTACAGGAGGCAAGACGGGAGATCCCGCGAAGGGCAGGCTTCAGAAAATGAGCACGGCGCGCTTCCTTCTTCCCTTGTGGAGGCCCCCTGCCTGCTCCGGGCGACGCTTTTGACAAGGCTTCGCTTAGATTCTACTTCGATGCCTTTCCCTCGCCTACCCCCGCTTATCAGACCCCTATCTTCCCGAAACCTGTTGCTGATTTTCAAAACCCAAGACTGTCCTCCGACAAGCGTTGCCAACCACGCCGTGCGAGGCTGTCGGTGAGGAACCTAGTGACGCAACGTGAAATTCAGTATTCAACCATCCTGATCGGCGGAAATGAGACTCGTGCAGAAACCGTGTTGAATGCATCAATGACCGCCTGCTTGGCTTTATTTATCGCTCTGGCGCTCTTGGGATCCTTGAAATATGCGAACTGAGATTGAGGCACTATCTCTCCAGAATTGATCCCTTTGTTGAATTCCGCCCGCAAGTTACCCAAGGCACCCTTGACGGCACCCAGCCCAGATTTCATTGCGGTGTCCGAGAACAAATATATGGGTTTAGTCACGTGCACGCCACGAACAGTACCTTTGCCAAGCAGTTCCGCTAGTTCTTCAAGCGCATCCGCAAAGCCCAAGATGCTGCCTTCTTGATGCCAATGATGTTTAAGCGCATCACGGTCGAAGTGGCTATGAAGCTTCTCTAATGCAACCAAATCCGTATCGTTAGAAGGCGTGATAGAAAGACCCGCGTCCGTAACAAGCTTCGCCAAGTGGATGAGCTTCTGATCAGGCAATGTGGCCGCTTCTCTAGCAAGATCTCCAAGATCGATGATGTGTTTCGCGGGGTCGAACGGAACCGAGGTGGGCGTAATGGTGGAATACAGGCGTTGCTTGGACCCTAGTATGAGAAAGAATATCGCATCGTATTCGGAAGAGAGCTTGTGTTGTTCAAATTTTTTGAGAGTTTTCTGAATTTTAACGGCGCTTTTCTGCGATGTCACTTGATAGCAAATCCGCTGGCCTTTGTCCCCCAAGTCAATTGCCGGAAAGTTCACCCCTCCTTCATTCAAGTTTCGCAAATTTAGATCGCGGATGCAGTTCAGCAGCTGCACAACCGTGTCCTCGGTGATCACGTTGAGATCATATAGGCGCAACACAACCCGTCCCTCAATTAGGTGTTTTAAGTATGACAGGCCGTCACTGAAGATTTTGAGATTTTGTTCACGCATGGCTAGCGGGCTGTAGAAAGTGTTTGTTCTTCGGGCAGTAATTTCCAAACGGCTTGTCCTAGATTAAGCTACTCGGATCAAGAGGACAAAGTCGGATTCAGAGTTGCACGGGAAAACGTGAAGGTTTGAAGTGTTTTCTGGCACCCCTCCAGGGTGCAATAGCTTTTTATCGCCAATCCCGGGTGTTCGGTCGCAACACGACCTCGACCCGAGGCTATTATCCGTGATCCCTTCAGGATCGAAGATGGGGGGCGAATCGGAGGCATCTCTGGCTGGTCGCTGCGGGGGCAGATCGCGATTTTGCCGGTGGCTGCTTACCTTCCTTCGAAAACGTCCACGGCGCACCGGCCCGGTGCGCCCTACCGTTTTCTAGCAAAAGAAAGACCCGGTCGCGTGAACGACCGGGCCTTTTCGAAAATGATCTGCTGGAAAGAATCAGCCTTCCACTTCTTCCTTCGTGTCACCGGCGTCGACCGAGATGGTCACGGTGGTGGTGACTTGCGGATGGAGGCGGATCTCGACGTCCGTCTTGCCGGACTTCTTGATCGGCTTCTCAAGCAGGATGGCGTGGCGGTCGATCTTGATGCCGGCGGCTTCGAGTTCCTTGTGGATGTCGATGCTGGTGACGGATCCGAAGGTCTTGCCGCTCTGTCCGCTGGAAAGCGTGAACTTTGGCGACAGCTTGGAGATCTTGGTGGCCAGCTCCTGGAAGCCGACGAGCTCTTCGGCCTCGCGGCGCGAACGGGCAACCTTGAGGGCCTCCACGTGGCGCAGGTTCGACTTGCTGGCTTCAAACGCCTTGCCTTGCGGGATGAGGAAATTCCGCGCGTAACCGGCGCGGACTTTGACGACATCGGCTTCGGCTCCAAGGCCTTCGATTTTTTCTTTAAGGATAACTTGTGCGTTGGCCATGGGAATCAGAGGTAAAAGTTCGTTTGAGGGGCGGCGATTTAGGCTCCCTGCCAAATTCAGTCAAGAAGAATGAACGTGGTTTGTCGCGGATTTCCAGATATTTAAGATTTCTTAAGTAAATGCGCGGGGAGGGCCGCGCATGAGGTTGCAGCAGGGTTCTCCGGATGGCAGCCGTGCCCTGGCAACGACAAGAATGTCGTTGCTCTTTACGCGGGTTCCCCGCGGCCCTCTGGTTTCCGGGGACGAGGCGCCCCTTGAAGGGGCGGGATTCAGGAGTATACTCGCGGAAAATGACACCCCTGCTCGACCTGCGCGACCGCGCCGAGATGCTCACCCCACCCCTTCCCTGGGATCGACCGCGCTGGCGGGACCGTGGCGGCCCGCCGGTGGTTCTCCTTCACGGCCTATGGCGCGGCTGGCGCTCCATGCAGCCGCTGGTCCGGGCCTTGAATGCCGAAGGCTTTTCCACGCTGAACATTCCCTACGCCTCCGGTCTGATGCCGGTGGATGTGCTGACAAAGCGGGTCCGCTCCCATGTGCAGAAGATCGCGGGGGAAGGTCCGGTTCATTTCATCACCCATTCACTGGGGGGCATCCTGCTCCGCAAGCTGCTGGCGGAGGGGGTGCCTTGGGAAACCGGGAAGGTCGTGATGCTCGCCCCGCCCAACGGCGGCAGTGAGATCGTCGATTGGACGAAGAAGCATCCCTTGTTCCATTTCGTCCTCGGGCCAGCGGGTCGGTCGCTGGGCAGCGACGGGGTGCCCCCTGCCCTGCCGGCGCTGCCTAACGGCACGGAAGCGGCGGTGATCATGGGGAACCGTTCCTCGCTTCGCCTTTTCAAGCGGCTGCTGGACGTGGAGAACGATGGAATCGTTTCCGCGGAACGGGGGCGCATCGATGGGCTGCGCGGGTTTTCGGTGATCAACGCGGATCACACGTTCATCCAGATGCACCCGGAGACGGTGCGGTTGAGTTTGGGGTTTTTGAAGACCGGTGAGTGGCCGGTTAGTTCTGCATCTCGCTGACGGACTTCTTTTGGAACTGCTCGTCGCGGAGTTTCCGGAGGTATTCGAGATAGCGCTGCTCCTGGGCGGCAAGGGCGGGATTCGCGCCGGGAATCTCCTGGCCATACTTTTTCCAGGGGCCGTAGGGGACCTGGCTGTTTTCGACGAACCGCCAATGGACCTTCTGGCCGGACCGCAGGCCAAGATAATCCCGGATCGCCGGGGAGAGGTCGATACCCGCGGAGCCATTTTCGGTGGTCTTGGGGGGCTTGTTGCCGAAGACGAACTCCCAGTCATCTGTCACCCATGGCCCGCAGTCTTCCCACTGGCCGTAGCAACTGCGGCTGCCGTTGTAGATCTGGAGCCAGCGGCCTTTGCAAACGGTCTGTCCCGGGTCCGGCTTCATCCGGGCGAACCATGGGATGACCCGCGATGCCTCGGGCTTGTGCGCGCCATAGCCGAGCACATCATTGTAAGGCAGCGCCACGTAGAAGGGATTCAGCTTGGGCGTGAAATTTTTCGGCCGGAAGTCGCCGGAGGTGAAATTGGCGACGCGGTTCGAGGGTTCCGGATCATCGTAGCCACCGAAATTCGAGGACCACTGCTGGTCCCAGGAGGATTTGTAATTCGGCGTGGTGTTGCGCCCCGCGGGTGCCTCGCCGATCCAGAAGATCGTGCAGGTGACGTGCAGCTTCCACGGATAGGTCATCCCGGAGACCGGAGCGGCGGCAGGCCTCGCGGCGCTGACGGGGCGGGCGCCTGTCGGCACCACCACCTGTGGGCCGGCGGACTTGGACTTCACCGTCTGGGCGTCAGCAACCGCCACTCCACCCAGAAGAACGGGCAGAACGCAGCCAATCACGGAGGCCTTGAGGGGAATTCGGAGCATGCGGAAGATGCCGGGCGAGCACCGGCTTTAACAAGCAAGGGCCCGAGAATTCAACGAAAATCGGCCAAGAGCAAGGCCAAGGTTCGGTCCGGCCCCTCACGCGAAGGCGTGGCGGAGGGATGATTTTCCGGAGATCTCAGTCGATCCGGATATTCTCCACCAGAAAGACACCGTCCTGGTAGTCGCCATTGCTGGCCTCCTCGAAGCAGACGAGGAAGGCATCGGCAACCCTTTTGCCCATGACCGAGGAGACGGGATAGACGCGGGTCGGGTTGGCAAGTTTGGAGGGGTATTTCTCCGGATCGGTTCCCACGGTGATCTTTTCGGTGCGGATGAAGAGGCTGAAGGAATCGGCCCCGGGGGCGAATTCCACGGTGGCCTGCCCCGTCGCCATGGGGGGGAAGAGGCATTGGTGGGCGTCGGGTTTCTCCTTCGAGTCCTGCAAGGTGCCCGCCACGTGTTCCTCAGCGGTGCGCCAGCCGAAGGGGACCTCGCCCGGGGGCGAGTAGCGCGCCAGCGGCGTCATTTTCACAGGGCCATCGCCTGCCTTACGGAAGGTCTTGGCGGGCTTGCTCTGGCCGACGACGGGAGCGTCGGTGCCGAGGGAGAGGGCGGATCCGCCGACATTCAGGGGAATGCCGAGGGCGCGGACGATGCGTTCGAGGGGCGGTTCATTTTCGCCTTCCAAGGCGTCCGTCGACAGGCCTTGGAGGATGACAAAGGTCCCGGTGTCCTCGGAGCCGATCTGCAGGCCCGCACTGTAACGGCCGGCCTTGCCTTTGGGGATAAAGCCAATTTCGAGGTGGGCAGTGGATCCTGCGCCGATCTGTTCCTGGAAACGCGTGACTGAAAATGACTCCGCATCCTTGCCGAGCAGCCGATACTCCAAAGGCAGCGATGTATCGCCGGAACTCGCGACGACGAGGTCCATCGTTTCCTTCGACACCCCGTTCACGACACTGAGGCTGGCGTAGGCCGGGGCACGCAGGGGCTCGGGCAATTCCTTCAGGCGGATGTTCCGGTAGTCGATGCGGGCACCTTCGAGTTG
>CAXTTX010000219.1:5427-8870 GCA_964247045.1 uncultured Verrucomicrobiales bacterium
CCGAGCATGCCGCGATCCAAGGGGCGGCCCTTCGCATCGCTGAGGAGGGACAGGCGGGCGCGAATCACGCCATTCACCTTGTGGATGGCGGTTTCATCCGCCTGGACGATGACCTCCACGTGGTTCCACCCCTGGAGCTTGTCGGCCACGGGATAGCGGCCGAGGTATTTCCCGGGACCACAGGACATGGGCACGCCGCCGTCCTCGGGCAGCATGCCGGGGTCGCCTTGGCCTTCCGGAGCCTTGGCGGGATCCGGGGCACGCCAGCTCAGGCCGCCGGTGTCGAGGCACATGATATCGCCCACGTCGCCCTCCTGGACCTGGCACTCCAGGGAGACCGGCCAGGCGCCGAAGACCTTCATCTCCGCCGCCGGGATGTGATAGAGCATGCCCGCGTCGCGGAGGGTGTCCTTGCGGGGTGGGAAGCGGGTTTCGCCCCAGCGGTATTCGAAGGAAAAGGCGAAACGGGAAAAGGAGTCCTTGGTGAGGATCGATCCGAAATTCACCTTCCGGTCTTCCGGCGTGTTTGCATACATGCGGATTTGACCATCCTTCACGACGATGTATCCCTCCGGATCCCGGCCACCCGGCACATGTTCAATCAAGGGTGTCCAGCCCTCGAGATCCTTGCCGTTGAAAAGGTCCTTCCACTCTCCGGCGGAAGCGGGAAGGCCACAGGCAGCGGCCAGGATCAACGGGACGAAAAGGTTTTTCATCGATGGGTTTCCCTATGGGTTCTGATAGGATAGCCCGCGCTTGCAGGCCAGCCGGGGTCCGGCCATAGAGTAAGGGTGTGCGAATCGCTTTCTTTCACGCGGTGCTGTGGTTCACCGGACTCCTCTGCGGTGGAGCCATGGCCGCGGAGTCGCCGCCTGTTCCCTATGCGGCGGACGACGCGACACTGCATCTTTGGCATCTGGACGAGGACAAGCCACCCTTCGCCGACTCCGGCCGGTCACCCCGTCCGCTTGAGGGTTTGTTAAATGGAGCCGCGGCGGGCACGCCCGCACTTCCCGGATTCGGCAAGTCCGTTTCGTTCAACTATGCGAGGACACACGAGCCGGAAACGAGCAAGATCTACGGCCCGATCCTGCTTTCCAAGCCCAAGCTGGACTCCGCGCAGGGAGACCAGGTGGACGCGCCGTTTCCGATCATGGGGGATGACGGGGCATTCACCATCGAGGCGATCGTCAAACTCGATGCCTTGCCCGAAGAAGCGCGGGGGCTGGCCTACGGGATCGTGACCTTGGACGATGAAGTGCCGGGCCAGCGGGTTTTCCTGTTGCGGATCGAAAAGCCGGGTTTCCTCGCGTTCCTGCCCATTTCCGGAACGGCGGTGCGTGGCGGAGGACTCGCGACGATTCCCGTGAGCGGTCCGCACGCCATGAACACGACGGATTGGTTTCACGTCGCCGTGACGTATTCCGGAAACGAGGCGGCCGCGGACAATTTGAAGCTCTATTGGACACGCCTCGGCTCAGGGGCGGAGAAGGCGAATCTCATTGGGCGGGGTATTTTGTATGAGGACCTGAACCGGGCGCTGGGTGATCTCGCGATCGGCAACACCGGCCGGAGGAATCCCTACGGGCCTTGGGAATATTTCCCCGGCCTCGTCGACGAGGTGCGGATCAGCAGCATGGCACGGGCGCCGGAAGATTATTTTTTCGTGAGCCCGGAAGCGAAGGAGAAGGCGCGCGAGGAAGCCAGCCAGCCCAAGGAGGAAAACAAGATTTTGCCCGAACTGGGCCTTGGCGGGATACTGGTGGATGAGGTGCCCGTGACGTTGCCGAAAGCCGGCGGGATGCTGGAGCTTGGTCCCGGGCCGCACCGGCTGGACTTCGACCTCGCCGTGATGCCGGGCTCGCTGCCGGAAGCGCCGAGGGCCAATTGCCTGTTAGAGGGACTGGATGACAGTTGGCGCCCCACCGCCAGCGGCATGACCATGATTTGCGAAACCCTCGACGCCGGGTCGCGGGTTCTTTCCCGCACCGCCTTCGCCGCGTCAGGAACCAGCCAGGGATGGCAGAGCGACACGGCCGATTCGCAATTGGTCCCGCGGACGGAGCCGCTGTTCATTCCGGAAGGCACCACCCGCCTCAGGATTTCGGTGTCCTCGGGAGCGCCGGACATCAAGGGCACGTGGATCATCGATAACCTCGCGCTGTGGAGATCCGATGCGTCCGGGGAAAACCTTTGGAAGGACGGCGATTTTCAGAACGGCGAAAGAACCAACCAGACGAGTGGTGTCCCCGCGGGCTGGGAACGCCGGGGCAGCGAACCCGCCATCGCGCGTCTGGTGCTGGTGGGAGAGGAAAAAGCGCTGGGCCTGATCGACGCGGAGCAGGAAGGGTCCGCGCAATGGGTTTCCACGCGCGATCTTGGCACGATGCCGGCGAAGGGCGGGGAAACCTTCCTCATTTCCTGGAGCGAGGCATACAACGTGATTCCGGGGTCCTCCCTGCGAGCCACTTACCTCAGCGTGCCTTCCGGAAAATACACTTTCCGGGCCGTGGCCATGTCGAATCTATCAGGAAAACCGGGTGCGCAGATCAACATCCCCATGGTCATCCGTGAGCCGTTCTGGAAGCAGCCGTGGTTTCCACCGGCGGTGGTTGCGGCGGGGCTGATCCTAACAGGCCTCGGGTTCTTTTACATCTATCGCCGCCGGGCGCGCGAGAGGATCGCCCGGATGAAACTCCAGAGCGTGTTGGAGCAGGATCGTGCCCGGATTGCCCGCGACATGCATGATGACCTTGGCACCCGGGTTTCGGTTCTCAATCTCACGGCATCCTCCGTGCGCCGCGCGATAGACAGCGATCCGCAACGGGCACGCGAGCAGTTGTTGCGTATGGAATCCTCCGCCCGGGATCTGGTGCAAGCGATGGAAGGCCTCGTCTGGGCGGTCAATCCGGCGAACGACTCACTCGACCATCTGGCCGCCCATCTCGCGAGCCTGGCCCATGATCTCTTGCGCGATAGCTCCGCCAGACTGCGCCTGTCGATTCCTCCGGACTTGCCAGCCATTCCGCTCACCTCGGATTTCCGGCATCATTTCGCACTGGCCGTGAAGGAGGCGGTGAACAACGCGCTCAAATATGCGGGACCTTGCGAGGTGTTCCTGGACCTTTCGGTGGAGGGCAGCACGCTCACCGTGGAAGTGCGGGACACCGGCGCGGGATTTGATCCCATGCAACCGCGTGAAGGCAACGGCTTGCGCAACCTGGCTTCCCGCTTCGAGGAACTGGGCGGAACGTTTGTCCTTGAATCCTTTCCCGGAAAAGGCACAGGGATGGTTTTCCGCTGCGCATTCCCGCCAGCTCCGCCGCTCAAAAAACCATGACCGCCAACCGCCGCCGCATCGCCATCGTGGAAGATGATTCGCAACTCCGCGAGTCGTTCAAGGACCGCTTGTCAGGCCAGCCGGGGTGGGAAATCACCGGCTG
>CAXTTX010000220.1:0-5487 GCA_964247045.1 uncultured Verrucomicrobiales bacterium
TTCTATGACGACTCCTACTGCCCCCCGAAGTATGGCAAGCGGATCTATCATGCCTTGCTGGCCGACGGGTCGGTACGGTATGTGGCCGACAATGATGTCGCCTGGGGGAAGTGGAAGAAGGGAAGCTAGGGCTCAGTCAACTTTCAAACCGCCCGCCCGGGCGACTTAGGATCTTCGTTGGTGAACCGCCCGTTGATAGGCAGGTATTCTCGCTTTTTCTTTTCGCCTCATTTTGAAAAGGCTGCCGTTCCAAGGTTCCCGGGAAGTTCCCGGAGTCAAATCTCAAAATCCCTCTTCAAATCAGTAAATCAGTGGAATCAGTGATCCTCTCCCCATCAGGGTCAAGAAAGCCAAGTAACCGCAATCTTTGGTGTTCAGAAGATTCAAAATGAGGTTGCCCTGTTAGTGGCTGCGTCAGGGCCCGGAGGCCGCGCGTCAATGGGTGGACGTGTTTCCCGATGGAGAACTCAAGGAGCGTTCCCGGGCGGAGATTCAGGGGATGGCGGCCCATCGTGCTGGGTTGCACGCCACTCATTAGTTGGCATCGCCGACTCGGAGCCGCCGTTGGCCTGGCGGCTTTCGCCATTGCTCTCTTTTCGGGATGCCGCCGCCGCCAGCGAGGGATCGATTTTCGAGGTGCGATCATTTTGAAACAGTGAAGGCCCTGCAATCTTGCTTGCCATCCTGTTTACTCACCCGGCAGATGGACGATTCCGCGGCGGAGGGCGACCGTAACCGCTTCAGTGCGGTCACGCACGTTGAGCTTTCCCAGAATGCTCTTCATGTGCGACTTCACGGTGAGCTCGGTGATCCCAAGGGTTCGGCCGATCTCCTTGTTCGCCTCGCCCAACACGAGAAGCCGGACGATCTCCCGCTCACGATCCGTGAGCTTTTCACCTCGTTCGCGGGACGCAAGAAGGCTGGCGATCTCCAGCGGAATCCACCGCTTGCCTTGCATCAAATGGCGCACGGCGGGTGTGATCTGGTCGTCAGAACTATGTTTGAGAATGTAGCCCATGGCCCCGCTGGCAAGGGCGGCATGGATTTCCTCATCTCCCTCATAGTTGCTCAAGACGAGAATACGGGCCGTAGGGTGCTTCTCACGAATCAGGCGTATTGCTTCAAGCCCGTTGCAAATCGGCATGCGTAGGTCCATCAAGGTAATGTCCGGAAGCACCCGGAAAAATGTCGCCACGGCTTCCCGGCCATTCGATGCTTCCCCCGCGATTTCGAAGTCAGCCTCGTGGCTGAGGATTGCGCGCAAGCCGGCCCTTACGACAAAGTGATCATCAACAATGAGAATCCTGCAGGTTCTGTGCGTCTTCATGCTATTGGAGGGAGGAATTTCGAGATTGGGACGGCAGAGGCACCTCGACGGAAACGACCGTGCCTCCGCCAGTCCGTTCTTCAAAGGTCAATGTCGCTCCCATCCGTTCCGCGCGCTCTTTCATGCCAGCCACGCCGAAATGCCCCTCGGACACTCCCCTGGCCGATGAAGGTGAGAAACCGATGCCGTCGTCGCTGACTTGGACACGGGCGTTATTGTGAGCCGTGAAAAGTTCGATTTCGATGAGCTTCGGACGGGCGTGCTTCAGGGCATTGGTCATAGCCTCTTGACCGATGCGAAGGAGGTTGTCCGCGAGCAACCCGGGAATATTGCCTCCGTTGCGGTTCTGGCGAAATTTTACCCGGATGTCCGAGCCCAGGGAAAGTGACTGCGCCATCCGGTTTAGAGAATCTCCGAGCTCAAAGGTTTCGAGCCCGTCAGCGCGGAGGTCCCAGATGGAACGTCGGATCTCCCAACGGCAATGCTTCACCAAGTCACGTATGATATCGAGTCGGGAGTGAAGTTTATCAGGTGATCCCTCAAGGGAAATATTCATTGCCTTGATTTGCAATTGGAGACCGGTGAGCCCTTGCTCCAGCGTGTCATGGAGGTCCCTGGCGAGGCGGTTGCGTTCTGACGCGACGGCGTGTCGCTCCCGGACTTCAGCCTTCAATCTTGCATTGCGACGGGCTAGGAAGACGGCGGCCACGGCCAAAGCCAGCAGGATGGTGAGCACGAAGCATAGCAGGACCAGCATCCGTCTGGGAGTGAAATACGGTGCCGGTTGGAGGACAGTGATGGCGGAAGGATCCGGAACCAGAATCTTGAATCCCGAGGGATCGCCGGAGGGGTCTGTTTGCAAGAGACAGATTCCGGCGATTTGCAGCAGGCTTCCCGGTTGCCAACCGGGAGGCAGCACCACGGAATAGGGTGACTCGAGTTCCGCGGTGAATACGCCTCGCGGCGACTGCAGCGCCAGCACGAGATGGCGCGTGTAATTGCCCGCGGGAGTTTCAATTCGATCCAACAGGTGGCCGGAGACGGCAACCAGATCCCCGTGATAGGCCCCCTTCAGGAGATCCGAAGCCGGGACAACTTTAGGCTCCGGCGATATCGGAGGGCCTTTATCCTCCCTTACAATCACATCCGAGAAAACAGGCAGAAAGCTCTCAATCTCTCGAAAGCCGACCACCTCGATGAAGTCCCCTCGTTTCAGCCCGGTGGTTCCGCCTCGGATGGCGAGCCCCGCATCCCCATCGTGAATCCATGCCGTGTCTCCGGATGTCATCAGCACCTTTCCTCGTATTCTCAACCGGTCACCCCGCGTCTGACCGGGATGATACCGGAAGACGCTGTTGAGAGGCGTGTGTGGCTTCTCCCACGGTGAAACGGTTTCCCGCAGACCGAGATGGAAATCTTCGACGCGCGGCACGAGGATTTGTACCTCGACCAGTTGGCCGGTAGCGTCCCGGGAGCGCACCGGACAAGCCACGCCGCTGACGGTTGCCTTGGAGGCGATCATGGACTCGGGCTTGAGTGTGCTCGCGTTGCTGATACGCAGACTGATCCGGGCGCCACCCGAATCCAGGACGACCAGCAGCGCTCCGCCGTCGACGAACTCGGCCTTGCGCACCCAACCGTCGGTCCGGATCCATTCTTCGTTATACGAGCCGTTTAGCAGGCCGCCGCTGGACGCCAGCGCCGGCCAGGGCAGGCGTCCTTGACCCAGCCGGGAGTAGCTCGCCTTGTCGATCAAAGGTGAAAAGGAGCCGGCTGCCGGTATGCCACGAACGAGAATATGGTCACCCAATGTCGGGCCCGGTCCCTCACTGTAGTTCACGCGGATCCCGCCGGTGGCATCCTGAATGTAGAAATACTCTCCGGCGCTTGCGTCCGCCCAGGTAACGGCGCCTTCGATCTCAACTTCGGGGCCGCCGGACTTGCCGGTCACGGCACTGCTTTGCAATTCGCGGACAGTCATGCGCAATGGGCCCGCCGACTCACCCAAGCCCACCTGCATGAGAAGCAGAAGAAGCACCGGAAGAAGAGCAAGCATCGCTAGGTGCCTCATAAAAGGAGTTTCCCAAAGTATAGCATGGGCCAAGGGTTGCTTGTCGCTGAAAAAAATTCGCTTCCATACCCCTAAAGTGGGATTCGGGCAACCAATGCCGGCCCGAACCTCACCCCCCATGGCCTTTTCCACTTCCGTCCCGAACTTTTGAGCCGCAGGGTCCGCCTCATTTGGCCGCCGCTTTCATTTTGGCATTTCGTCGATCAATGGTCTCCCAACCGCCGGGAATGGGCGATTTCGTCTCGGCCGAAAACGCTCGGAAAAGCGCACTGTACTCCCACGCGTAGCTCTCACCGTCCTCGAATTCCGCTAGGTAGTCTTCGAATTCCCCCAATCCCTCCCAGTTGCCCTCGACACCCGCCCACGCATCTTCACCTCCTGTTCGGAACATCATTGCGTTTTGGCTGGATTTCATAGGTTTGGTTCTGCTGCGCGGAATCCGTTGAAGCGAGATGGTCTGGATCAGCGACTCTTGCAAAATTCGGATCGGAGCCATTGCGGATGTAACCTGCCGGGACGGCTTCGGAGGCCCAAGGAGGATTGAAGGGAGAATGTTCCGTCACATAGGTTCAATATGCGGATGTGCATCCAGACCATGCTGAATTGCTGGAATTTGCACGGTCCGATGCTATCCAAAGGACGTCTAGAAACCCATTTGTAATGACAAGGAATTTACCCGGTTCCGGAGCACGGTCGTGCGCTCTGGTGATTTTTGCTGCCTTCGGCCTCTTGGTCGGCGCTCCGTCCCATGCTGATACTCCCGGTTTGGATGCTCCCGCCGCGGTCGCGCCTTTTCTCAACGGGAACTTCCCGGACGTGGAACCCACCGGTGCCAGCGAGTGGGTTGTCCAGGAGCACTACACCGGCATCAACATCAATCTGCCGATGCACATCATGCCGTATCCCGGCACGAACAAGCTCCTGTGCGTCGCCAAGGAGGGCCGGATTTTCCTCTTCAACAATGACGACGCGGCGACGACCACGGAAACCTTCCTGGATCTCCGCACCCAGACTTACACGAACAGTGATTCCGGGATGACCTGGCTGGTCTTCCACCCGAAGTTCGGCGTGGCGGGCGATCCCAACCGTGGCTACGTCTACATCACCTACAAGTGGAAGCCTTCCGGCGGGAACGCGAATTACTCCTATTGGCGCCTGTCCCGCTTCAATGTTCTGGACGGAACCCAGGAGGCCGATCCTTCCAGCGAGCAGATACTCATCCAGCAGTTCGACCGCCAGATGTTCCATGACGCGGGCTGCATGATGTTCGGTCCGGATGGTTACCTTTATGTCTCTATCGGTGACGAAGGCGGGGCGAACGACGAATACAACGACGGCCAGAAGATCAACGAACGGTTGTTCTCCGGGATCTTGCGCATCGATGTCGACCAGAAGCCG
The DNA here is from genome assembly GCA_964247045.1 of uncultured Verrucomicrobiales bacterium. Lineage (GTDB taxonomy): Bacteria > Verrucomicrobiota > Verrucomicrobiia > Verrucomicrobiales > Akkermansiaceae > Luteolibacter. Next base: position 4,797 of record CAXTTX010000220.1, read on the forward strand.
ACCAGCCACGCGATCCGCCGCCAGCCCACACAGCTTACGACGCCCTCCGGCTGGCCGATGAGCTACACGCAGAATTACAAGATCCCCTCGGACAATCCCTTCAACAATGTTTCCGGCGCGAACCTGGAGGAATTCTACGCCATCGGTTTCCGCCAGCCTTACCGCTTCTCCTACGATCCGGTGAGCAACCGCACCTGGGTCGCGGAAAGCGGCCAGGACACCCGGGAGGAACTGGACATCCTGGCGCCGGGCGCCAACTACGGCTGGCCTTTCCGCGAGGGCAAGATCGCACGGCCGACCGGGCCCCAGCCTCCCGTCATTCCTTCTCCCATCATCGGTAATCTAACCGAGCCTGTCTGGGATTCGCAGCACGGCCTGGACAGTTGCACCATCGGCGGCTTTGTCTATCGCGGCTCCACCCATCCCTCGCTGGTGGGCAAGTACCTCACGGTGGACAACGTGACGAGTCACATCCGGGCGCACACGCTGGGGGAAGACAACGTCGCCACCAACGTGATTCTCACGGACATGCCAAGCGGCAGCGTTTACAACGGCACCTCCACGATCGGGTGGGACCAGGCGGGCGAGCCGATTTTCATCAAGATCAACGGCACCGGCACGCGCGGCCGTTATTTCAAGCTGGCGACGGTGGCCGCGGCGAGCCGGATGGGTTTGCCGGTGCGCAGGTTCT
>CAXTTX010000220.1:5497-8866 GCA_964247045.1 uncultured Verrucomicrobiales bacterium
CCACCCAGGGCGGCTGGCAGCTCGGGGACGTGATCGTGAAGATCGACGGCACCGCTACCCGCGGCCGTTTCATGAAGCTCGCCACGGTTCCCGCGAACACCACCCGCGCCGGGTATTTCCGTTTCGAGGATCAGGACGCGGCGAATACCAGCGGCTACGTTTCCGACAATCCGGGAAATGCGACGGTGAACTCCTTGCCGCGCGGCACCAACCTGCTCGCCAACGACAATGAAACCAACAGCAGCGCGAATGTCGCTTTCGTCCCGGGCAACGGGCTGACGCCGGTAGGGTCCACGGCCAGCACCAAGGGCGTCAGGATCGCGGCGGCAAACGGTGGTGTGCGACCGGGCAATGCCGGGGGTGAACTTCACACGGAAACCAAGCTCGGCATCCTCAATGATTTCACGGTGGAGCTGAGCTTCCATCCTAACACAGGAGGCTTGAGCGGTGATTACCAGTGTTTCATGGGCCTGCATGGCACCACCGGTGTGGCTCCGGGCGACCTGGAGGCGGGCCAGCCCATCCAGCCCTTCCGCCTGATGCGCTGGAACCGCAACAATACCGGCACGACCATTCCGCTGGAGACCAACGATTTGTTCCTGAACATCCGGACAGTCAACCCTGCCACCCTGGCATGGACCTCCGTTCCCATCCACGTCATCGACAAGACGGCATTTGTCGTCAACAAGTGGTACCATCTGGCGATCGTCGGCAATGTTTCGGCAGGCACCGTCACGGTCTATTCCTACAACACGACCACCAGCCAGTATGACCAACTCGGCCAAGCAACCGGCTATGTGGGGAACCTGCAGGCGGGAGTCTGGACCGTGGGCCGCGGGGCCTATGGTGGCGGTGCTGCGGACTATGTGAAGGACACCACCTTCGACGAGCTGCGGATCTCGGACACCGCGCTTCCCGTTTCCAAGCTTCTCTACGGCACCGAGCATTTCGAGCCCGTCATTCCCGTGACCGATCCGCCCCCGCTCTTGTCCCAGACCGGAGCCTTTTCGAATCTCGCCACGCTCGCTCCCTCGGCCGGAGTTGTTCCTTACGGAGTCAACGCCCCGCTCTGGTCGGATGCCGCCGCGAAGGCCCGTTGGATCGCTCTGCCGAATGATGGCACCCACGACACTCCTGCGGAAAAGATCGGTTTCTCTCCCGAGTCGAACTGGGTGTTCCCGAACGGGACCGTCTTCATCAAGCACTTCGAACTCGCGACGGACGAAAACAACCCTTCGGTCCACCATCGCCTGGAGACGCGTTTCGTCGTCATTCCCAACATCGGTGAACCTTATGGGGTGACCTATAAATGGCGGTCGGATGGCAGCGATGCGGACCTGATGGCCACGGGACTGGACGAGGTTATCGACATCTCTACCGTCGGCGGTGGCACACGGCAGCAGACATGGACCTATCCCAGCCGCGGCGAGTGCAAGATCTGCCACAATGGCAATGCCGACTACATTCTCGGTGTGAAAACCCAGCAGTTGAACGGCAGCTACACCTATCCGCTCACCGGACGAACCGCCAACCAACTCGAAACCTGGGGCGCGCTGGGCTGGTTCGACGCCGGCTACCGTGCCGATCTCGTGCCATGGATGTTGAAAGGCCACAACGTCGCCGAGACCACGGCCAGCCTGACAGACCGGGTGAGGTCTTATCTGGATTCCAACTGTTCGCAGTGTCACCAGCCCAATGGTGTCCGTGCTTATTTCGACGCACGTTACACCATCCCGATCGACGAGCAGGGGATCATCAACGGTGAATTGGAAACCAGCTACGGGCATCCGGACAACCGGGTGATCGTGCCGGGGCAACCGGAGCGTTCGATCATGTTGACGCGTCTTTCTTCCGTGGCGGAGCTCCGCATGCCGCCCATCGCGAAGCACCTCGTGGACCCCTCCGCCGTGCAGTTGATGACGGATTGGATCAACAGCCTCGCCACCGGGCCGGCGGTTGCGTTGTCCTTGCCTTCGCCGCCTGCGGGCACCTTCGAGGTGGACGTCGAGTTCTCCCAGGACGTCACCGGACTGGCCGCTTCGGATTTCATCATCACCAACGGCCACGCCAGCGGCTTCACGGGTAGCGGGGACAGTTATATCCTGGAGGTGACTCCGGACAACTACGGGGTCATCACAGTGAAGCTGCCTGCCTCCAGCGCCGTGAACGCGGGTGAAACGGGGAACTACGCCTCCCGGACCCTCACCACTAGCTATAATGATTCCGATCTCGTCACCTGGTTGAAGTTTGACGAGGGCTCCGGCCTGGCCGCGGATGACAGTTCCTCCGGCTCGAATGATGGAAGTCTGATCAACGGGCCGACTTGGGCCACGGGCAAGTTCGGGGGAGCGCTCGCGTTCGGTACGTCCGATGAACGCGTTTCGATCGACAACGTCATCGGAACCGATTTCTCGATCTCATTCTGGATGAAAACATCTGTCAATTTTCCGCTGACGAACACGCCGGCCGCGGGCCATTCGATCGTCTTTGCCGACATCGGCGGCAATGCCCGTGACTTCATCATCGCGGGTACCCGCATTGCGAACGGAACCTTGAATGGACTCAATCGCATCAGCTTCCAGACCGGGAATCCCAACACCGTGATCCACGGCACATCTTCGGTGAACACGGGCCAGTGGGTTCATGTCGCCATCACCCGCGCGCAGGTTACCGGGCAAATGAAACTCTATGTGAACGGCCTCCTGGAGGGCACCGTTACCGGAAGCACCTCGATTCTCGATCAAAATCCCGTCATCTCCATCGGCGGAACTCCCGGCAGTGCCGTCGCCAGTTATGAAGGGAGTATCGATGAAGTCCGGGTACTGAAACGGGTGCTGGATCAGGACGAGGTCAACATCCTCGCCAGCCAGACCGAGGTTCACCCGCCGTCCTACCAGCAGTGGGTGCAGGGCTGGTTGCCGGGGATCTATCACCTCCACGGCGGTTCGTCCGACCCCGAGGGCGATGGTTTGAGAAACTTTGCCGAATTCGCGTTTGGCAACAACCCGCTCGCTTCCGATATCATTCCCGTGCCCTTCCAGAAGGAACCGGATGGCAGCTTCAAGATCAGCTATCGCGCGCGCAAGGCAAGCGATGGCGCGAGCTACGTGGTGAAGGTTACAAGTGACCTCATTCATTGGAACGATGCCATGCCAAATGTCACCAACGTGGTTGTCCAGGCCATCCCCGCGACCGACTACGAGTGGGTGGAGGCAACCTACATGCCTCCGTCCGGTGCCGGCACCGGACAGTTCTTCCGCATCGAGGCAATCGCCAACTGATCGTCTCCTCATCGCACCCCGGGCAAAAGGGAGAAAGGGAGAAAGGGAGAAAGGGAGAAAGGGGGAAAGGGGGAAAGGGGGCAAGGAG
>CAXTTX010000221.1:0-8864 GCA_964247045.1 uncultured Verrucomicrobiales bacterium
CGGGTGGACTTCGCGGAGGTATGCCGTCGTCACGAGACCACCCGGGACCGATGCCCTTTATCTGGGGGAAAATGGATCCGGCATCCTCATCTCACTCGCCGGCAGGCCCCGCAAGAGGGTCCTGCTGGTCGAGAAGGCGCTGCGGTAGGCAGTGAGGAACTTGCCGCGATGGTCCCAATAGGCCTCGAATTTCTTCTGGACAGCCATCTTGTCCAGGTTCAGCAAGAAGGGTTCCAGTTCCTTGGTCACATCCCGCACAAATGCCTCCAGCAAGGCATAGTTATCCAGCTTGCCCTCCAGCTTCGTGACGTGATCGATGGCGTGACGCTCTTCTTCCACCGCTTCGTCGCGTTCCCGTTCCGTCATCGACAATTTGTCCTTCAGCGTCTTGACCTCCACTTGTAGCTGACTAACAGCCCCGTCGGCATCCTTCTTTTCCGCCTTCAGTTGGACATTGTCCTTGGCAAGCCTGGCTGCTTCACCCACCAGCTTGTCTTTGTCTCCCTTTTCGAGCTCCGAGATCTCAGCCCGGAGCTTCGCGATTTCCTCTTTTGCTTCTTCCTGCTCGCCGGCCAGGTTTATCGTCAGGGTCCCCGCCAGGGTTTCAGCCCGTTCTTTCCCGAGCTTGGTATTGTTCAGCTCCCGGGTCGTATTCGACAGGTTGGCATTCAGGGTGTTCACCCGCTCTCTCAACTCCGGAATTTGCTTGTTCTGTTCCGAGTGTACCGCGGCGGTGCTCTCAATCGCGCTGATGCGCCATTGGGCTCCCAGATAGACGAGGCCGACGGCACCAATGAGGACAAAAATCGTGGTGGCCGGCGCGAGGCCTCCCCAACAGTAGTAGAACATCTGCGCGAAGAACTTCAGGGGTTGGTTGAGTTCCTTGATCGCCTCTTTCAATTCCGGCATTTGCCCGGCGGGGTGGGCAGGTGTCGCGGGCAGGTCCTGCGCTTCGGAGGCAAGTGCGGGGGCAACCGCCTCGCCGTGGGACGCTCCGCCGGCTGGCAATTCCGGACTGCCCGGAGCCTCTCCTTGAGGGACAGCCTCGACTTCAAGCAACTTCGGTTTGTTCGCGAGTTTCCCGGTGGCGAGCCGGGCGAGCCGGGGATATTCCGAATACGGAGTGAAACCCGCCTCGATCAGCCAAAGAAGCGTCTTCTTCGCTTGCGTTGCCAGTGCCAGCTTGCCCTTCTGCCGTTCAACCTCGACGAGCAACTGCCCTTCCCGGCGCGCCGCTTGCGTTTCTGCAGCGTGCAACGCTTCACGACCGCAGGCTTCCGCATTTGCCCTCTCCTGCCTGATGTCCTTTCGGGCCGCCTTCAAATTCGCCTTGAGTTCGGCGATCTCCGTCTCGCGGAGGCCCAATTCATACTGAAGCACTTGGGAAGTAACATCGCGAACGTGGCGGTCCCGCTCAGTCATCGGGAACAAATCGCGATATCCTTTGGTATTTCTCAATATAACACTCACATTGGTGGTTGTCTTCATAGGTGGGGGATGGGGATCGGAGATGAGGGGAATTGCGGGGGGGCGGGGGAATTGCGGATCTTCGGCTTGCCCTTGTTGCTCAGCTCGCATTGGTAATTCGGACATTCAAGGCCCAGCCTTAAAAATATTTCAGATCTTGCAATAGAATCGTCGTTTATGGATCGTTTTGTTGCTTTATTTTCACCAAATCAAATTTATGCCAAAAGAAACTGGGGATCAACCCACAGCGAAAACCCGGCGTAGCGCCTTGGGTGAGGTGGATGTCAAAATTCTCCGGGTTTTCCGGGATTTCGTGGATGCGCACATGGGAGACGGAACCGGCCTCTCATTCGAAGAACTGGCGGCCCAGCGCGGTTTCAAGTCCAGCAGCACCGTGTGGCGCCAGATCAAGCAGCTGGAAGGAGCGTTCGGAGTGGAACTTTTCCAGCAGGTGGGACGGAAGGCATCCCCAACAGGCAAGGGACGGGAACTTGCCGTGATCGTGGACCGACTTCTCGGAGATCTTGAGGAGTGGCGCGCGAGCCACAAGCAGACCGAGTGGCTCGTTTTGGGAGCAGGAGCGGTTTCCACCCACTCCCTGGCAATCCCGAATCTCACGACGATGTCGGACTATTTCAAGGAAGCCGTCGCACGCCAGCAACCGGCGCAGCGCGAGGTGAATCCGGAGGATGGAATAGAAAGCCGGATCCATCTGAAAAACCGGCGTAGCACCGAAAGCGTGGAAGATCTGCTCAGCCAGCAAATCGACCTGGCGATCGTCCGGAAGGAAGCGGTGTCGATCGGCGGCCGGGTCAAATACGAGGGCCTGGGTTACGAACTGCTGGGCAAGGTCGGATATGTGATGCTCATCGCCAAACGCACGGCGGATCCGCGGGGCGTCACCGATCTGGCGGGATTGTCCCGGATGCGCGTGCCTGTAGTGACCTTGTCCGGGCGGGGTGAGTTCTACCGGCGGCTGCTGGAGGGAATGCACCGCCATTCACTGCCCCTGAACCTGCAGTACCGGCTGGACTACTTTTCCGATTGTGTGGCGGCAGTGAGGTCTGCCGAAGTGGCGGCCATCGTCCCATGGACTGCCACGGTCGGGGAACCAGACGAGGATCAATTCCATCGCTGGGAAATCCCGATGTTGCGGGATGCCGAGCGCGAGTTGGTATTGGCGTGGAATCCCCTGCGGGTGGGAAGGCGTGGATTCCTGGCCGTCGCCACGGAAGACCAGGATGCCTTGGTCAACAAAATCAGGAACTGTTTGGCAAAGACGCTTGAGAATGCATTGCCGTCCTGGCGACGAGGAGATTGAACGCTTGTATCGCCTCGTCAGCCTGATCCGGTTGTTTCCTCCGGAAGCGGGGCGGGTGGGAAGACAAGGATATTGCCGGTGATGTTCTCACCCGCATTCCACACGGACACCACTCTCTTGACTAACTTGCCGTAACCCCAAGTTGGCGTCCGCGGATTTTAGCAAATCCGGGGAGGGGCTTAACCAGCCGCGCGTCTGCCAATAGCGAAATCGTTAAGCGGCTTATATTGAGGATGTTACCGGTTTTTTTTGATGCGGACGCGAGAGCTTATCGGGGCGTCGTGATTCGCGAAAAGAAGGAAATGTTACCTGCGAGCGGAAATCTCCCGCAGGGGCGGATTGGGCCATTGACCCGAGGACGGGGCAATCAATCCGCAGGGGTTTCCGGTTCGCCGGGTCATGATTTTGCCCGCATAAAGACGAATATTCAGGCAGCCGCTGACCTGTCATCGGTTGATTCCAAGAGTCCCAATGGACCACTGAAAGCCACGCGTGTAGTGGATTCTTCCTTCTGTAAGGGATTGTCCGCCACGCGATTGCGTGAAACGGTCCGATTGACCGGTTAACCTTTCTTAGATATCAAGCGGGTGTAATCGCGCCCGGGTTTGAATCCCAACGCCGGACCGGTTTCTCTCCACCCCTACCCCGATGAGAATGAAATCCCTGCTGAAACTGTGTGTACTCGTGGCGTGTGCCGCGCCGCTTCACGCGGCCTCCACCTTCATCCAACTCGACTTCGGCGAGCCGAGCGTGACCGCGCCCGCGGGATATACCAAGGTCACCGGAAACTTTCTGGCGAATACCCCCACGGCGTCCGCGACAAATATCGACGGGCTTGGCTATAACTTCACGGTTGGCAACGTGGGGGTCTTCAGTTTTGGCAGCGCGGCGAATCCGCTGACGACGGATGGCTTCTACACTTTCGGCAATGACACGCAGCCGCACGTCTTCACCTTGTCCGGTCTGACGCCCGGGCAAACGGTGGCCCTTTACGCGCTGGCCGCGTGGGATGGCAACGGCCGCGGCGCGGCGATCGATTTCGGCGGTTCCACGACAGTGGCGCAAACCGTCGGCACGCCGGGAACGACACCCACGCTGGCGAACTTCACCTACATCGGCACGGCCGTAGCGGATCTCTCCGGTAACGTCAGCGGCACGATGAATGGCAACGGGTTCCCGGGTAACGCCGCCACGGAAGGCCAGCTCGGCGGGATGATCTTCGAGCTGGGCGCCGGCGCGATGGTGCCGGAGCCTTCGTCCGCGCTGCTGGTTGGCTGCGGGATGTTCGCATTCGTGATGCGGAGAAGGAAGGGGTAGTCCCGCGATGGGGGCCATGAAGAATTGAAGGGTTGACTGCCGGAGCGCATCCTGCTGTTAGTTGGTATGCGCTCGATCCTGACCCTTGTGTTTTTCTGCGTGGCACTCGTCGGCTGTGCGGTCGCTCCTGGAGGAATCCGGCCCGTCTGGACCGAGTCGAGCCCGCCACCCGCGGGTTTGGCCGCTCCCGCCGGTTTCACGATCACGCCGGCCCGGGCGCTTGGCGTCGCGCGCGGATCGGGCCTGCTTTCAAGCCATCAGGAATGCCATATTTACGCCGATTCCCAGTATTACTACGTGCTCGATACTTTCTTTGGCAAAGCTCCCTATCAGGCGGTCGTCCACGGTATCCGGGTGAACGGCAAGACCGGGAAAATCGCCGCACGGTGAGTGAGGTGTGGATGGCTGCCGGGCCTTGATCAGCGTTGTTGGTGGACCGCGGGTGTTTGCGTTCGTGATTACCGGCGGGGGGCTGGGCCACCGCCGCCACAGTGATCATTTCACCACCTTGATCTCGATCTTCCGGAACAGCGCGACGCCGTCGACCGCCCAGAAGCGGATCTTGCCCGCATCCTTGACCTCGTCGAGCGCGCCCTCCACCCGTTTCAGGATGGTCTTGCCACCGGCGTCGAACGACAGGGAGTTGCCCTGGACCTTGAGCAGGGCCGGGAAGAAGTCGTTGAAATCCTCGCCGTCCTTGTAGGCCAGGAAGTCGATCCACTTCTGGTTCACGAACTTCGAGAGGCCGAAGTAGTTGCCGCCATTGAACCACGCGCAGCAGTAACCCGCGTCGGTGAGGCGGCACGAGATGCCCAGGTTTTTCCCGGAGACCTTCTTGATGGCGGTGCGGACCTCGACGTCCTTCCCCTGCAAGTTGAAGATGACATCGCAATTGTCCAGCCGCAGGGCCCCGTCCTGGACAGCAATACGATCGGCGCGGATGAGGTCGAGTTCCGGCGAGCAGCCATAAAGCTTGCCGTCATCGTAAACCGTGATCCAGCCATCGGCGGTGGGCGCGGGAAGTTCATCGACCACACGGACGCGGCCGATGCGGCCGGGACGATCCGGAGAAGCCTTGGCTTCCTTTTGGGCAGGCCCGCTCTGGCCGGTGACCTTCAGTTTCAGCGCGGCGCGATCCTTCTGCACGGCGAGGGCGTCCTGGAACTTGCTGCTCTTCGTTAGATTCGCCTCCAGGTCACCAAGCATGCGGTCATAGCGGGTGAAGATGGGGGCGATCCTGGCGTCACGGTCGGCGGTGGTCTTCTTGAGCGCATCTCGGAAGGTCGTGCGGAGTTTCACCAAGGCCGGGACGATGGTGGTGTCACCCGCCGCCACCTCGCCGCCGCTTTTAACCAGTTCGATCTCTTTCTGAAGAGGAACGGCGGCGTCAAGTTTTCCCGCCTTGGTAGCCCGGTCGAGTTCCTGCTGGAGCGCGGCCGCGTATTTGGCGCGGAGCCCGGCGACTTCCTTGTCAAAGGCCGGGGTGATCTTGTCTTTCACCTCGCCATCGAACTGGGCGATGATCTTGGCCGCGTCCGGATTGGTCGCCTGCGCATTGGCATTCCCGGCAGATAGCGCTGCCAGGGCCAGAGCCGCGCAAACCCGCGCAAGGGAGATAGAGAATTTCTTCATGGGGAGGAAGGAAAGAGCGGCTTGGTAATGCCCGCTTCAAACCGGCCGAGTCTGCGAAGACCGCGGAAAGTGTCAAGTTAGGTGCGTTGAAGGGGAGCTGGCCGATTCCTGCGACCAGTCGTGGCCGCAATCGGAGCGAAGCGACGCCGGAGCGGGGCCACCCTTGGCCCGTCCATCGTCCCGGGCTTTCCCTTCTTCACCCGTCCGCCCTCGGGAGTCGCACCCACTCCTCGCCCCATTACCGCCGGTCACCGCATCCCTCGCGGTCCGCTGGTTTCGATTGGCGGGCCCTTCTTGTGTCTGGTAGAAAGCGGCCGATGACAGGTGGCAAACCCAAGGGAAACATCGCGATAACCGCCCTGGTGGCGCTCCTGGCGCTATACGTCGGGTCCTATGGAGTCATCCGCTTTAACTCAACTCCCGGGGGCAAGGGGGTGACTTTGTTGGGAATTTCCAAAAGCGACAAGGCCGCTATCAAGGCCGATTTTCTCAGCCCCCGTTCCCAGAAACTTCTTGGGAGAGTCGAGCCCCTGCGGAAGTTTTATAAACCACTGCGATGGGTGGACAACCAATTGACCGGCGCCGGCATTTAAACGTTCCGAAACTGGACCACTAACCCGGGAGCATCAGTATTCTCGGGATGGAGATCCTGACTGGAAGATTTGTCTGACCGGCATAACATCGCGGCTATTGAATGAAGGAGAACGACTATCTCAAGCGGATCGCGGCCGAGCGCTCGAAGAAGTCTGCTACGACCTCGGAAGAAGCTTACGCCCAACTGGACCGGATGGCGAAATCGACGGATGGTCCATTTACGACGAAAGCTTCCGAAGCCTCGTCCAGTGGGCCGGAGACTCCGGGTGCTTCTTCGAAGGACCCCAGCCGCTGAAAGAAGGTGGCTGCGAACACGATCTGACTTTCCGGTTGTAGCGGCAATCGGAGCGAAGCGAAGATGGAGGGCCTGGATTTCTCCAAACAAGCCCTCAATCTATGACCGCCGGTGGCCGATAGCCATCTGCACCACATTGGGGTTCTCTTAAGTAGAAGAGTCGTCCGCCTTCGGAGTGCTGACCTGCCGTGCCTGACTTTTTAAAGGATGAACCAACTCGATTGAGAGCGTGATTCCACGTTCACCGCTCGGACTGTGACTTTGAATTCCGCGGCTGGTCCTTATGATCCAGCCAAGCGGCCAGGTTCACGGCCAGACGCGGTGTTCCCGCCTTGTTCCAAAACCTGCCGTAAAAGCTGGTGAATCCGCCAAACACGGCAAGACGGCTGGAGCCTTCTTTTTCAAAGGTTGCCAACAGCGGGCGCCCGTCGCTGGCCCAGCAAACCGGCACGAGGCCTTTGCCCGATGGACTCGAGATCGTATTGCCTTCGAACACGTGCTCAAGCCCGCTGAAGAGCTTGCAGGAGGAGTCAAATCCGGGGCCAGCTCCGTTGATACGGGGACCAATAACCTCTTCCCCTTGGAAATCTCCCTTGATCTGACTGCCGGGAATGATTCCAGCGAGGATGCCTGCCGCCTCCCTGGTGTAGGGTTCGTTGTCAGCCAGGAGGCACAGGTCCAGCTTGCCGGATTGCCACCGCTCGATGATGGCCGCCGCGTGTTGCTTTTGCAGGTGTGAGGCCTCGCCGCTGCTCCAGATCCAGAGTTGATCGGTTTTTTCAAGGATCGAGCGCCATGAGGCCGGCTGGGGCAGCGGATAGCGGACCCTTTCCACGGTCGCACCTTTCGCTCTCAAGGCGTCCGGAAGGGGTGAGTTTTCGACATCGGGATCGTGATCAAACGTGGCGATCAGGATGCGGGTTCCCTTCAATGAGTTCGTGCCTCCCAAATCATTGGAGGAACCAGCCGGATTGCCATGCTCATCCATTTCGATCAAAGGCGATTTGCTCTCCACCGAAATGTCTTCTCTCTTGAAATTCTTGTCGCCGGCGGCATGGGCTTCCGCATCATCCTGGCCGGGAAGCCCGGTTTCCTGTGATTTCGATTCCAAGTTCCGGACTCCTTGTTTGATGTCCTTGATAACCTTGATCATCTCGGGCACAGCGGAGGCATCCGCCTTTTCATCGCTCAGCGGGGTATTCCGATTTTCCCGCGCGGCTTCCATCGCGGCGACGAAGCTCGGCTGGTGGGTCACGAGCGTCGCGCCCATGCCTTCGAGATAGAGCCCGTTGAAGCGTTGCACCCGTTGCTGGTGCGTGTCGTCAACAAAGTCATCTCCGGCGAAGCCGATATGCCAGAACTGTCCCTGGAGAGCCCGCTCGCGGCCGATGACGGAGAAGACCGAAAGTTTCGGGTCCTCGAACAGCATCCCGTCGGAGGGGACGCGTCCGTCAGTCATGTCGAAGAATTTGTCCGCGGCATCGTTTTTGAACAGGGGGCTGCCAAGCAACACCACATGGGTTCCCTGTGGCAGGCGAAGCTGGGCAAGTGTCTGGGCCAGGTGGGGAAGGTGCACCCGCCCGTCCGCTTTCGCCCGCCCCGGCCTCTGGCCGAGGAAGGTGCCGATGGCCTGCATGGCCGGAGCCAAGGCCTTTTTCCGGATGCGGGCGACGCCTTTCACCGCCTTCAAGCTCGCGATGGGACGGCAGTTCAGAGCGTCCACGAGGGCGGTCTCACTTCCTTCGGGCGCGTGGTTGATGATCCAGTCGAGTTCAGATTCCAGCTCGGAGATCGCGGTTTGCTTGTCTTTTTCCGGCAGCAGCGGAGACAGCGCCACCACCCGCATCACCGGTCCGGTCGACGGGTGGTCGAGGCCGTTGCCGGCCATGAATTCGGACATGTTGCCCGGCTTGCGGGATTTTGCCCCGTGGGATTCTCCATCACAGCCGGCAATCAGGCCCGCCGAGAGGAGCGTGACGACAGCGGCCACGGCATTTCTGAGGATCGTTCTCATGGTGGTGGGGGATGGGGGTTATGCTCCGGCGGAGCTGGTGGTGAGACGTCCCGGCTGGGAAGTGTGGCGCAGGGCGGAATACAAGGTCCGTGCCTGGACGACCGCCCGTTCTTCCTCAACCTGGTAGCCGGCCAGCTCCTTGAGCAGGCGCGCGACGTCCTCCTCGTGCCGGGAGATTTCCGCCTCATGGATCTTCACGTCATCATTGGCCCGCGTGTGCTCCT
>CAXTTX010000222.1:0-1036 GCA_964247045.1 uncultured Verrucomicrobiales bacterium
GTTGATATTGCGAATCAAGGATCGAATAGACCGGGTGTCGAAACCGCGCCATTTTCGGCCCGTACCAGAATCGCATAGCCCTATGCAGGGAATTGCAGCGAAGCAGGCAGGGAACTTGGCATGCGCCCACCATGATGGCCCATGCGCGATGCATCGTGCCCGTTGGGATAGGGGGATGACCTATGCGGGATGGCTGTTCGCGATATCTCTCCTGGTTTCCGCCTTAAAAGGAGAGGGCCGCCTCTCAGCGGGCGAAAAGCTTTTTGCCGAGCTTGCCGAGGGAAGCGGCGACGGCGAGGACTTCTTTGGAAGTCTCGTCACTGCGGCAATAGACGCCGAAGGTGAAAGCCTCGGGAAGAAGGAACTCAAAGGTCCGCACGTGCGTGAGTCCCTCGCCGGCGTTGGCAAGGCGGGTCATGGTGTCGCCGGGGCCGAGCAGCACTCCCAAGCCCGCTGCGGCTGCGGCGGCGGCCTCGTCTTCCGAAGGGAAGAGGACGGTGTTGGGAGGTTGCGTGCCGTAGGCGTGTTCGCACCAGAGGCGGAGGCAGGAGGCGAAGCCGGCGACGACGCCGGAGTCCGGCATGAGCACGGAAGAGCGCAGGATTTCGGGAAAGCTGAAGTTGACCGCATCGAACGGATAGAAATCCGGATTCCAAGCGACGGTGATGCCGCGCTCGACCTTGATGACCGCTTCCTGGATGCCAGCGGTTAGATTGGCGCGGAGGAAGCGCCCGCCGACAACCACGTCGTATTGGGAAGACTCGAGGGCTTCCGCCCAATTTTCCACCGTGGCTTGCCAAACGGGAGTGACGCCGGGTGGCGGTTCCGCGTGGAGGAATTCCTGTTTGAGGAGCCGGCCCAAGGCGGAAGAATCGACTCCGACCATGACGTGGCGGTCCATGCGGCGGGCGAGGCCGCGCATGCCATCGATGAAAGAGAGGTAGGATTCGCAGACTTCGTTGGCGCGTTCGAGAAATTCGGTCCCCGCGGCGGTGAGCCGCGCTCCGGATGTGGACCGCTCGAAGAGAACGAGGCC
>CAXTTX010000222.1:1046-8854 GCA_964247045.1 uncultured Verrucomicrobiales bacterium
TTCCGACTCCAGCTTGCCGATCATGAGGCTGACGGCGGGCTGGGAGATTTTCCAGCGCTTGCCGGTCTCGGTGAAGCTGCCCGTCTTCGCGAGGTGGCGGAACACCATCAGGCCTGTGAGATCGATGTCCATGCCGGTCAGGGAAGGGCCGCGCCGGTGAGGCGGGGGAGAAGCTCGGAATAAGGGTGGTGTTTCCTGAGCACGGCGGAGAATTCAAAACACGGCCAATGGATGCCGTTTGCCTCGGGTGCCGCAGTGGCGGTTTCCGGGGTGAGGATGATGCCGTCCGGCGGGGTGGACCGGGAGTCCGTCAGGAGCTTGCCATTCCTGGCTCCGGCAGCGTGGAGTTTTCCTAACATTTCCTCCGCGGTTTCAATTTCCCCGCAGCCGGCGATCCACCACTTGCCATCGGGGAGGTCGGCGGGGGTGTCCGGCAATTTTCCCTGATTGGCGGAGCCGCGGTCGAACCTCCAGGGGATGCGGCCGAGGTTCACCGCATCCAGCCGGTCGGAGGGCTGGACTCCCGCGCCGAAATAGACATCGCACTCCGCATTGAGCAGGGCGGTGCGGAAACGCTTCGGTTCGATTTTCAGGAAGCAGGGGCGGAAGGAGTCGGCGATCTGGAGACGGGCAAGGAAATCGGTGAAGAGGCCGCCCTTGAAAAAATCCCCGGAGGCGGCGAAGCGAAGGATGCGGCCTTTTTCATGTTGGCGCCGCGCGCTGTCCTCCAGGCGGCGGAGGCTGCGGGAGAGCGGGCTGATCTGGGTGAGGAGGCCTTGGGCGAAGGGGGTGGGTTGCAGGCTACGGTTGGGGCCTTCCGAGAACAGCGGGCGGCCGATGGCTTTTGCGAAATCTTCGCAGACCCGTTTTACATTGGCGCGGGTGCTGCGGAGTTCCAGCGCCGCGTTCGCATAAGAACTCTCCCTGCAGACGAAGCAAAACACCTCCAATTGCCGGAAGGTGATGTTCGGGAGGCCATGGAAATCCGGATGGGTGATCAGCGTGATTTCGTTCATCCGGATTGAGCAAGGATTTTCCACGCAAGCCCCGTCACAGCAAGGGATTTTTCCCTCGCGAGGGGGAATGCGGGAATTCGTTGAGGAAATCCTTGATTCACCGGCTGGATTCCCCAAGGGTCCGCCCGTGCACGGGGCGTAGCTCAGCCTGGTAGAGCGCCTGCTTTGGGAGCAGGAAGTCGTCAGTTCGAATCTGGCCGCCCCGACCACTTCATTATCAATGAGATGCGGTAAGCTGAGTCGCCTCCTTTTCTGTGGCTATCACCAAATAGCCACTGAATTTTACGGGAGACTCGGTTCTTCCAAGCGGCAACTGTTTTAACCGACCTTCGCAACCGCGAAGTTTTTTTTGGAAGGGTATGATTCAAGTGCTCAGCCCAATCGAGATGATTGGCTCTTCAGGGGAGATGACCAGTTCTCTCCTGGCAGTGCATGGATGCCAGGTGCTAGGCTTCCGGGAGATGAAAAATCCGCGGTTCTAGATGTCTCTGGATTTCAACTCGCCTCGTGATCACAAACCGTGCATAGGATCGGGTGCTGAGTGGTGAAACTGGAACTGGGACGGCCGGTAAGGAGCACGATGGCTTCTAGTCCCGTCAATCCATTCTCGCCGGACGCCCTGTCATCGTCGTCCATCATGACGTCCAAGGTGGTAACGCCATAGCCCCCTGCTGCTTCCAGAGAATCCATTTCCTTCTCCAAGGATGGGATGAGATTGCGGACATCTCCCACCCGTAGTCTAGTCCATTGTCACCTGCAAGCGAACCAATAGCGTCTTGCGGGTGGGATCGAGATCCAGTCTTACCTGTTCAAGCGTCGTATCTGATTCGAAATCGGCCACCATCTCCGAAGAGGTGTCGATGACCAACCAGCCATCTCCGTCAAGAACGTTGGTAACCAAAACTTTGATGGAAACCGCGGCAGATTTACTTCGTTGGTAGTGCAGGATGGGCGTGGGGGGCTCGCCTTCAACGAAAGTAATGACTGGGAGAGCTCCGGTCGGCACCGGCGCCATGGGATGAAGGCCGAACGCGTAGGCAAGCAGGTTTGACACTCCGTCACCGTTCGCGTCGCCGGAAGGCGCGCGATCCGCGCGGGGCAGGGCCATGAGTTCTGTAAAGTTCGAGGACCAGAGCTCGTACGCCGTGGGCGGCGTCGGCGTTGTTGCGCTAGCTTCTGCCGAGTAGGGAGAAGCGGCGGCACCGTGTTGCGCCCGTATCCGATAGAAATAGGTGACACCTTCCTCGAGGCCTTGGTCGATGTGAGAAGCCGTGTCCGCGGGCAGGCTCGCAATTCCGGAGTAGGCCTCGTCACTTTCCTTCTTGCGTTCGATTTGGAAGCCGCTTTCAAAATCCGAAGTGTCGGTCCAAGAGAGTGTCACTTCGCCCGGCCCGGTCGGGGAGGCGGTGAAGTCGGCGGGGGCCAGTGGCGCTTCATACAAAGAGCCGTTTGCCGCCAGGGCTTCATACCAGATGGCTCCCATTCGATTGTATCCCACTTGGCCGGGATGAACGGCGTCTCCCGGCAGGAAGAAATCCGCCGGGGGTTCTCCACCATCCTGGAGGATGCTCCCGTTCATCTCGACAAGTGTCACGTTCCGGCCGTTTGCAACTGCCTGTGCGGCGAGCTCCCGGATCAGGACGTTGTAGTCATCCACCGCCGTGCTGAGTGCGGAGGGCATTGCACCGTCCGCGCCGGAGCCTAGCGGAATGATCGTTGCGATATACAACCGCCGGTGCGGCGCCGAGGCTGTGATCCTATCGATCAACCAGCTGATATTTCCCGCCGCATCGGCGGCGGGTATTCCCTGGAGGATATCCTCGGTGCCTGCATGCAGGAGTACCACGTGGGGATCGATCGCGAGCCAGTCATCAAGCTGTTGGAGAATCTGGTCCGTCCGGAGGCCGCTGACCCCGTTATGGTCCGGGTGCATTCCGGGGGCCGGGTTGTCGCTCGCTACCCCGACAAAGTCGTATGGGATGCCCGCGAGATCGAGCCGGTTGCCGAGTTCATTGCGATAGCCGCCCGGGATATTCCCCCCCGAAGCGGCCGCCAGATTGGAGCCGCGGGTGATTGAATCACCGAGCGGCATGATCCGGGCCGCTCCCGGGAGGACAGGCTTTTCCGGAACTGGCGGAACTTCCTGGAACGAGGACACGTCCACATGGTCAAGCACCAGATCAATGGAAGCCGAGGTTGCGGACTTGTCGTAAAACGCCAGTTTGGCGAGAGGGCCATTGGCAACAAAGCTGAAGCTCCGTGATTGCCACGCGACCACACCGCCGCTGGTCCCCGTGATGGCCAGATCCCCCGAAATGAGCGGCCCGTTGCCGGTGATTGCCACACCGAGCACCTGCTGCTGCGGACCGAATGCGTAAGTGCCAAAATCAAAATTAAGGGTGTAGGTTTTCCCCGGGACCGTGACAAACGATTGGGACAACACCGCGTTGGGGGTCTTGTTCGAGGCGTTGAAGGCGATCAGCTTTGAACCGTCGCTGGCGACGTAGGGTGCCGATGACTTGAGTTCCATGTTTCCGCTCGCAGCCCAGCCGTTGAAATCGGCTTCAAAGCTGCCGTTGACGATGCTGTGCAGGATGCCACTTCCGACGGTGATCACCACGGTGCTGGCCTTGGAGGGGGTGGTGCCGTCACTTGCCCGGTAGGTGAACGAGTCGTATCCCGCGAAGTCCGGCCCGGGAGTGTAGGTGAAGCCGCCGTCTTCGGCGAGAGTAACCGCGCCGTGCCCGGGCCCGCTTACCAATAGGGCGGTCAATGGGAGTGCTTCGGGGCTGGTATCGTTTGCAAGGACACCCGGATTCCCGATGACAAGGGGAACATGGGTTGCCGTGACGTAAGTGTCGATCGCTGCCACTGGCGGATCGTTCCCGCCGTTTCCTTCACCGGTCACGACCGCCAGGTGGACATTGTCCAAGAGAAGATCCGCGTTACTTGAGGACGCGGAAACATCCCGGAAGGCCAGGGTGGTGATGCTTTCCTCCGCAATGAACTCCAGATCCCGGGGACTCCACCGGCAGGATCCGGTTCCGCTTCCGCGGATGTCGATGGTTTCAAGGACCAGCGGGTTCGTGCCACCTACCTTCAGTTGGATCGACTGGGGCAGGACGTTGTAGGCAAAGGCTCCGGCATCAAAGGTGAGCCGGTAGGTGGTGCCGGGGGTTGTGGGGACAGCTTGTGAAAGCGAGCCGTTCGGGATGGAGTTCGCGGTGTTGAATGCGACCAGCCTCGTCCCGTTGGTCGCAAAGTAGGGGTTGGCGAATTGGACCACATGGTTGCCCGTGCCACTCCAGCCGGCTGTTCCGTTTTCAAAGCTGCCATTCACCAGGAGATTGGGTCCGGGAGGCGTGGGAGGCGACGGATCGGCAGCGCGGATCGCTTCGTACCAGATTCCGGCCATCTGGTTGTATCCCGCGGCGCCGGGGTGGGTCCCATCCGAGGGGAGGAAGAAATTATCGGCTGGATTCGTGCCGGTGTAGACAAGTAGCGAGTGCATGTCCACGAGGTAGACCTTGCGTCCGGAGGCCGCGTGTTGGGCGACGAGCGACCTGACACTGTCATTGTAGGCGTTGATGATCGGCGCCCACTGGGCCACGGTGTAGCCGTCCCGGGTCTCGTTGATAGGGACAATCGTGGAGACGAACAACTTGCGGTCCGGCGCGCCGTAGGTCATCCGCTCGATCAGGGTGTTCAGATTGTTGGCCGCGGTGGCAACGGGGACCTTCTGGATCATGTCGTTCGTTCCCAGTTTCATCAGGACGATGTCCGGCTCGGCCGCCAGCCAGGCGTCGATATTGGCAAGGGCCTGGTCCGTGCGGCTCCCGTCCATGCCGTTGTGATCCGGGTACATTCCGGCCGCGGGGTTGTCGTTGCGGCTGCCGACGAAATTATAGCGGTAACCCGCCGCAGCCAACTTGTTCCCCAACTCCCGCCGGTATCCGCCGGGAACATTGCCCACACGGTGGCTTCCTTTCGTGATGGAATCGCCCAGCGGCATGATTTTCAACGGCTGCCCATGGGCACCGGCAACAAATGCCAGGATCAAGAAGCAGACATAAGCGAGCGGCGCGATTTTCGCGGAATTCATCGGGAGATGCGGGGGTCGAGGGAGATGCCGGTTTGTCAAATCGGATCAGTTGGAGCCGGGAGACCCAATTTGATCCTGATCCTATTGGCTAGGATCCTTGTGATCCGCTTCCTTCCACCTTGGCAACAGGGCTGCCTGCCCCCAAAGGGCAATTTGCACGGAGCTGTTTTTCCGGGAGGAGAGAAGAAGGCCAGCACTCTATTGCAGGTTTCCAGGAATTGCCAAGCCCCGCCTGGTTACTGTTAGATAATCCCGGGCCGCCGGTAATTCTCCAAGGGGCCTCGTTTTGAGTTCACCCCTGCAAAATCTTCAGGGCGTGGCGTCATCGCCAAAGGGATGGATCCGTTGCCTGGCCGGACCAAGAAAGCGGGCGGAAATTTTGTTAGATGAAGTTTTCTGCGTGGCGACCGCCGTGCCCACGCGCAGAAGAAGTTTGTTTTTGCCAAATCGGAACTCTCAGAAAACTTTTGTCAAATCGGAACAGTTGCGGCGGTATGTGGAGCGAAGCAACTCCCAAAAGCGGCCATTGCATCGCCCTTGTGTGAATTTTCGGTGACGCCAATCAAATCTCTGGACAGACATAATATTTCCGATAGTTCCAGACTAACAAAAGAAACCTACTTCTGCTAGGTCCTGCTCTCCCGGTTCTTCTGATTGGTCTTCCCACGTTTCCGGGAGGGCCGTGCCGGGTGCATGGCTGTTGCTTGAATCTCCGTCGGCCGATCCGGCTTCTCGCGTGTTGTTTAAACTCCAGGAAAATGAGCCCCAACCTTCCAACCAACTGTGCCCAAGAGACGATTTCAACGGGCAACCATCTCTCCCGTGAGAGGATGGAAACCACCGGCCGGACTGCCGCGCGATGCCTCTTTACCGCAAGTCGTTCTCTGGGCGACCTCCGTAGCCGGACACTGGCAAGCCTGCTCTTGGTCCTGGGAATCCAAGGCCAGGCCTCGGCCGTGACGGGCCAGAGCCAGATCGCCTCGCGCTTCAACCATGTGGCGGTTGCCAAGGCAGATGGCACGGTCTGGACATGGGGCAACAACTCCAACGGCCAGCTTGGCGATTCGTCGGTCACACAACGCACGACGCCTGTGCAGGCCGGTACCCTCACCGGAGTGGTCGGGGTGGGGACGGGCTACTATCACACCCTCGCGGTCAAGGCCGACGGCACGCTCTGGAGCTGGGGCTTAAACTCCAACGGCCAGTTGGGCGATGGCACCACCACCCAGCGGACTGCGCCGGTGCAGGTCAGCGGATTCTCGGGCACCATCGCGGCCGCGGGCGGCGCCGCGCACACCGTCGCCTTGAAGGCGGATGGCACCGTGTGGACCTGGGGTTCGAACAGTTTCGGACAATTGGGAGACGGCACCACCACCCAGCGCAACAGCCCGGTGCAGGTGAGTGGCCTCCAGAACGTTGTTGCCGTGTCCGCTGGGTTCTATCACACCCTCGCCCTCAAGTCGGATGGCACGGTCTGGGCCTGGGGCCAGAACGGCAACGGCCAGTTGGGCGATGCCAGCACCACCCAGCGCAATTCTCCCGTCCAGGTCAGCTCCCTGACCGGCGTGACCTCGATCTCCGCTGGCTTGTCCTTCTCGCTTGCCCTCAAATCCAACGGCACGGTTTGGGGCTTCGGGCTCAATGGCAATGGCCAACTCGGTGATGGGACGCTGGCCCAGCGTACCACGGCGGTGCAGATGACGGGAACCAGCAGCGTGGTCTCAATCGCCGCGGGCTACGGCCATTCCGAGGTCCTGAAATCCGACGGCACGGCGATGGGCACCGGCTTGAATGGCAATGGCCAGATCGGTAACGGCAATACCACCCAGCGGACCACGCTGGAAGCGGTCAGCAGCATGACGGCTGTTGCGGCGATCACGGTCGGCAATTCCCATTCCCTCGCGGTCAAGTCGGATGGCACGGTCTATGCCTGGGGCTTCAACACCAACGGCCAGTTGGGCAATGGCAATACCAACCAGCAAATCACCGCGGTGCAAGTAAGCGGCTTGACCGGTGTGGGTTCGGCACAGTCTTCATTAGCCACCGGATCGAGCCGTATCTCGGCACGGACCTCCATCAGCGGCGGAAGCAAGCATTCACTGGCCCTCCATGCGGATGGCAGCCTCTGGGCCTGGGGCCTCAATGCCAACGGCCAATTGGGCGATGGCAGCACGGTGGACCGCTCGATGCCCGTCGCGGTTTCAGCTGTTAGCTCCGCCGTGGCCCATGCGGCGGGCGACGGCCATTCCGTGGCCCTCAAGTCCAACGGCACCGTGTGGACCTGGGGCCGCAACGACCACGGCCAACTCGGCGACGGCTCCACCACCCAAAAGACCACGCCTGCCCAGCTCAGCGGCCTGTCCGGCATCGTCGCCGTGGCTGCCGGCACGGATCATGCCGCAGCCCTCAAGTCGGACGGCACGGTCTGGAGCTGGGGCTATAACTCGGATGGCCAGCTTGGCGACGCCAGCACCACGCAGCGGCTCGCGCCAGTTCAGTCAAGCGGCTTGACCGGCATCGTCTCGCTGGCCGCCGGCTCGCAGCACATGCTGGCCCTGAAGTCGGACGGCACCGTGTGGGCCTGGGGCAAGAACGGCAACGGCCAGCTCGGTGACAACAGCACCACCCAACGGAATTCCGCCGTCCAGGTGAGCGGACTCACCGGCGTGGTGGCCATCTCCGCGGGTGCT
>CAXTTX010000223.1:0-8844 GCA_964247045.1 uncultured Verrucomicrobiales bacterium
GGATACACCAGCGTGCCCCCGGGATCGAGCGAGCAGACGTAACCGCTGAGGGAACGCATGAAATCCACCCCCCAGCTTCCACCCGTAACGACCGTATCCGGAAAGACCATCCCGCCTCCCCGGTTGACGGCGACCCGCGCATCCAATGCTTCCCCCAGGTCCGGCCCGTAGGAGTCGCCGAAAACCGCCTGCGTCAGCCGGAAACAGCGGTCGTTCCTGCTCCGGTCAAAAAGGAGCGCGGCCATGGTCCGGGGCAAGGGATTGGTTTGGTCCGCCGAGATGGCAAGCATGTCCCGCAATTGTTCGGCGGACTCCTCGTCGAGGTTAGCTCCGGAGGCTGCCACCGGCATATAGCCGAGCGAGGCGATGATTTCCTCCGCCGTGGGAGCCGCCGTGGGAGCGGTGTTCGCGGGATCGCCATCCGTCCGCAGCCGGTAGTAGGCGGAGGGCTTGTCGCGGGTGGAGGCGAGGATCGACATCCTTCCACCCGTCCCCTTCAGGGAATATCCCTCGCGGTCCCAGTTCGCCAGGTCCGTCGAGAATTCCAACTGGTAGTAGATCCCCGGGGTGGAGGAAAACGTGAGCTCCACGGCTCCACGGATGCCAGCAGTGACCGGCAGGGGCGTGTTCGGGGAAATTTCCTCCGCGAATCCTGAGCCCGCCAAAGCGAGCATCAGTAAAGTCGTGGCGAGCGGCTTGTTCATGGCTGGTCCGGGCTAGCTGGGAAAAGGTGACGCAGTTTTTCCCGGTCGGCAAGGCCGGGAGTCGGTCGCCATGGACTCATCCGCCGGGGAATTGCACGGGTCAGGTTTCCATAAGTCCCTCCCGGATCGGATTGGAACCTGCTGAATCAACGGATCAAAGTCCGGATAAAAGCTCCATGCGGCTCAGAATCAAACCGCCATGGTTAAAATGCCGTTAGAGCGCCGTTGGAAAGAATTGGCCAATGGTTGGCTTGAATTTGGAAATGGCTCCGGCGCGTGGGATCGAACCACGGACCTAGTGATTAACAGTCACCCGCTCTGCCGCTGAGCTACGCCGGATTTCTCTGCTCCTTTCGGACGCGGGCGGACGATGGGATTCCCAAGCCGCTCGTGGCAAGGGAAAAATGCCTCATCCCTTTCAAAAACCCCGAAACTGGTGATTTTCAACCATTGGCAACGAATCGGCCCTCCTTCGGCATTGGCAACCAACTCCCGGAATCTTGAATGAGGCAGCATCATCCCGCCTTTTTTTGGTTTTCTCGTGGCCCTACTGGCAGAACGAATCTGGTAATGCTCCGGACGAAGAAGGTCTCCTGACGACGGTCCCGGGAACGCTTGGTCCCATGGTCGCCGCGATCCGCACGGACGCGGGAACTGGTGGCGGCTCATTCATCAACGGACTGTCCGCCGGGCCTCCATGGCGATTCCCATTGCCCGCCTTCCACCTGCCTGCGGGGCCCATCGTCCACCACCCGGCAGGTCCACGGGCCATTAGCTTCCGCCATGATCTGTGGCGCTTCAACAAGACGAGTTCAGGTTTGCAAGTTAGAGATGCCGGGACAGCAGAAGTGCAAGTTCTCGGTAAAGGGCAGCGCGGCCGCGAAGCCATAAGCCATGTGGATTTTGCCCCCCGTTCGACCGGCGCAAAGCGGACCTGATAGGAACGGCAAAAAAAATGCGGGGGCAACGGCTTCACCCGGCGTTCCGTTTGTGAAATTGCCACGGTCGTGACAGGCCCTCCTTTTCGATTCGCTCCCGGCAAGCCTTCCGGACTGTCAATTCCGATGGTGCTGGAATCAGTGGATCGGGAACTTGGAGTTATCTCCGGCTATACCGGAGACGTCCCCCCGGGCTTCCTCTAAGAAAAAATCCATCTATGCCCTCTCTATCATCCCTCCTCGGGAGGGTGACCTGTCAATTTACAATCCATCATCTTGTCATTACAGGTATCTGCAGTGGATCCGGCTCGCGTATTTACAAAAGCCTCGGCAGCTCGAACTACAAAGTATGTTCATTCCGCCAAAAGCCCAAAAATCAGGCAGCCGTGCGCGGACACGGGCCACCCGGAGGGCTTGCAAGCTGAACGGCTTCGCCCTGGTTATCACCCTCATGCTGATGATCCTGCTGGCCGTGCTGGCCGTCGGCCTGCTCTCGCTATCCTCCATCAGCCTGCGCGGCAGCAGTAATGAGGATCTCGGTAAAAAGGCCCAAGCCAATGCCCGGCTCGCCCTCATCCTCGCCATTGGCGAACTCCAGAAAACCCTCGGTCCCGACAAGGCCATCTCTGCCAATGCGGAAATCCTCCGTGACTCTCCCGCCAAGCCACAGCTCATGGGAGCTTGGAAATCCTGGGATTATACCACGGACCTCCTGGCTACCACCGCATCGCCGGATTACGTGGGCGAGAAAAAAACCCGGTTCCAGGGTTGGCTGGTATCAAGCCCCAAGCCCGCCACCAGCACCGACCTTGATTTCGCCAGCACCGCCTGGACGGACAAGACCATAACCCTCGCGGATGCCGCCAGCTATGGGGGCACGCTTCCGCCGGCGGGTTCTCTCCGCGCGGGCCGGGTTCCGCTCACGAAAAACGGCAAGGAGGAAGGAGCGTATGCCTGGCACGTTTCTGACGAATCCACGAAGGCGCGCATCAATCTCTATCGGGACCCGTCGCTGAACACGACGGTCTCGCAGCAGCGGTCCCTCCTCTCCGGGCACCGGCCGGATGTGTCCATGGTCAGCGCGAACCTTGACTTCTTGGGCAAGGACACCGACAGCACCGCCTTTGAAAAGGCCGAGGTCATCAGCCACAAGATCACCAGTCTCGGCCAGGCCGAACTGGTATCCCCCGCTGACTTGGACAAGCTGAGGCCGTTGCGGGACGAAATCACCCCCTATTCCATGGGCGTGCTCTCGGATGTCCGTTCGGGTGGCTTGAAAAAAGACCTTTCCTCCATCTTCGAACTCAGCCGCAGCCCCTCCTCGATCACCCTCCCGCCTGAATTCAACAACCAGGGCCTCTACGCCTCGACGCACAAAATCACGGGCGAGGCGGACCCGCGATGGAGCCGTCTTTCTTCCTACTACAACATTTTCAGGAAACTCACCGACCCTGAGTCCAGCCCCGCCTACAACGAGGCCCCGGTCGAGGTGATGTCGGTCCCGGGAGTTGGCGGGAAACCCGCTCAGCCCGCCTTGTTCACTCCCGTCCCCATCGTCGAAAAGGTGCAGGTCCTGTTCAGCATCCTCACGCGGCCCCTCCATGGCGGCCCCCCTGACAATGGCGTGGATGGTCAACTCCACCTGATGTACACACCGGTGGTCACACTGCACAATCCCTACAATGTGAGCCTCTCTTTCGATATGCTGAAGGTCTCCTTCGAGAGCCTCCCCGTCGGATTCAGCTTTTCCGTCAACGGCACCAGCACCACCGGCGGGATCCTCAAGCCATTCAATGAACTCTACGACCAGGGAAGGACCCGGGGCTTCATCAACAAATCGATCGTCCTGAAGATTTCCAACTGGCGAACCTTCGACACGACCATGTCGCAACACGATGGCTCCAAAGACGAGTCCGAAATCGAACGCGATGCGGAACGCGAGAATTCGGATCCCAAGGATCCCGTCGTCATGAAACCCGGCCAGACATTGCTCTGTTCGCCTTATATCGATCCCTCATCGGAGTTCGGCCGCACCGACTTGAATACGTTCTTTGATTACGGAAACCAACTGACGCGCTCGATCAAGACCAAGCCCGGATTCTTCGGGAACTCCGTGGGCTTCGATCTCGACTGGCTCGGAAACAATTCCGTGGTGCAATACAAGCGCACCCCCGTTCCCGCGAATATCCTGGTCAGTTGCGGGGCCACCAAGCCCACCTTGGGGGGCGACGCGTCCTTCGACGTCAAGACCGAGATCACCGTGAAAGGCCAGAAGCGCTCTTGTGGCGGCATACAAATGCGTTACCCCGATCTCGCCACCCTGGAAAAGGTTCTCAAGCGGACAAGCTTTTCGACGACCGCCACCGCTTCATTCGTGCCCAATGAGGGCGGTGGCGATTCCAGGATAAGCCAGCACGCCTCCGCGAAACCCTTCGCGCTCTTCTCCGCCTACGCCCGGACCACCAGCGGCGGCGTCAACGAGGCGGGCGTCCGCGCCACCACCAGTTCCACGGGAAAGGCACTGGTCAATGGCGTTTACGCTGGCTAGCCATTCCTCTTCAACAATGCCGCGCTGCCAGTCCTCGTTTCCGATCTGAAGAACGAGAAACTGGCCTCGATTTCCTACGAGCTCAGTCTGGAACCGGTGACCAAGAACACCTTGACCAAGTTGCTCCAGTCCGACTCCAACAACCGCACCCGCTGCCTCACCGGCAACACCTCCGGACAAGGCATCAAGTCCGGCAGCTATCTGGAAATCCACAGCGGGCCCATGCAGGCGATCTCGGATTTCCGCAGGTCGAATGTTTTCGCGTCCGGCTTTGCTCCGGCCTTCTCCCAGCCGGTCGGGAACTCGACCGCCTCACCCGTGATCGGTACCGACTCGGTATCGCGGCCCGGACCAACCAGCCGCCTTCTCGACCACTCCATGCTGGGCAACCACGCGCTCTATGACGGTTTCTACTTCTCGACTTTCGCGACCAACGGCGCGAGGTCCCCGGAGGACTCGTTCGAAAAATTCATGGACGGAAGCGAACCCCTGCTCGCTCAAGCCTTCCTGCCTTACCTTCCTTCCGGCCAGACCGCAGCAAAGGCACGATCCGATCTTTTCGACTCGGGCAATCCTAACAATACCGCCTACCGGCAGGCCGCCCAGTACCAGTTCGTCCAGGGATCCTTTAACGTCAACTCAACCCATGTCCAGGCCTGGAAAGCCAGGTTGGCCTCGCTCCGGAACAGCTCGGTTCCCACTCTCCCGCTGGCGGGCGGCAGCATCGACACGACCGCCACCACCGGCACGCCCGTCCTGCCGATGACCATGCCAAACGGCAAGGCCGTCGATTCCTCGCTCAATCCTTCCTCGGACGCCGGGCGGGAAAACCAGTGGAGCGGCTTCCGCCAGCTCACCGACAAGCAGTTGGATGACCTTGCCAAAAACATCGTGAAGGAAGTCCGGAAGCGCGGCCCCTTCCTTTCCATGTCGGAATTCGTGAACCGCAGGGTAGGTTCCAATTCCGAGGAAACCCGCAAGGGCGCGCTGGAGGCTGCCATTGATACCTCTGACTTGAACGGTGCTGTCTTCTCCAGCCAGGTCCAGATCGGCAGCGGGGACATCGGCGGCCCTGAATATGGCTTTGCAACTCCCGAGGTCGTCACCGGAAACCCCGCCGCCGGTGCGCCCGGCTGGATCAGTCAGGGAGATCTCATGAAGGTTCTCGAACCCGCCGCGACCGTCCGCTCCGACACCTTCGTGATCCGCGTCTGTGGCGAGGCGAAAAGCGGCGAACAAACCGCGCGCGCCTACGCGGAGGCCGTCATCCAGCGCGTCCCGGACTACGTGGATCCCGCCACCGATCCCTCCGGCGACGCCTACACGGGAGACAATGCAACCAACAAGACTTTCGGTCGCAGGATGCAAATCGTCTCCTTCCGCTGGCTCTCCTCCCATGAAATCTGAACCCTGCTCCATGAGCGGCGCGCGGAGTTGCTTCGCGCTTGCCCTCTGCCTTTGGCCGTTGGCCACATCCGCCCAGGACAAGGCTGGAGCGGCCATCACCATCCGCGCCTTTCTGAATGACCCCGCCCATCCCGACACGAAGCTCTTCGTTCATGACACGCCGGAGTCTCTCGTGCCCCTGAACTTGGAACCGGGCGAACTCCCGGCCGGACAGGCTGCCCTCACCATCAGCGGCCGCCTGGTCATTTTCAACTCACCCACCATCGATCCGGAAAATCCGGAAGCCTCGGTGGTCGCCTCGGCCACGTTTTCAAAGAACATCACCCATGCGGTCGCGATCATCCAGCCAACCGGCGCCGACAAGCCACTGCTTTACGGAATGGTGCTTCTGGATGACTCCGCCGCATCCTTCGCGCCGGGAGAGTCCCGCATCGTCTCCTTCACCACCATCCCGACCGCCATCCAGATCGGCGAGCACAAGATGCCAGTCGAAGCCGGTAAAATCACCAAGGTTCCCACGGTCGCGAGGCTTGATCCCTACAACATGGCCCAGACCGACTTTTACTATCAGAATGGCAAGGATTGGATCGCATTCAGCGAGAGCAAGATGAAATACCTGAAATCCTACCGGCAGATCTTCATCTGTTCCGTCCTTCCCGGTGAAACCGCCCCGTCCCTCGTCACGCTTGTTGACGACACTCCGCCCGCCGCCCGGTGACGTGAAATGATCTGGACCGCGGAGCGGTTACTCGCGGGTCGGGCCGCAAGTCGTCGCAACCCGGTCTTTCATCCGCCCGACAAAAAATCCCGGGCCTCTCGGCACCGGGAATCATTGAAAATAAAATGGTGCGCACGACAGGACTCGAACCTGAACAGGGTTGCCCCCACTAGAACCTGAATCTAGCGCGTCTACCAATTCCGCCACGTGCGCACATCAATTTGAATTGGACGGCGGGAAAACATCATGTCCCCGCAGAGATTGCAACCCCCTTTTCGCAAATTTAGGCGGCAACCCGTTCCTGCCGTGCCGACCACGGGTTTTCGGCGTTGCCAAAGCCTCGCGGCCCTTGGCACGCTCCACGCATGCAAAAGGCTTCGCCGCTGATCATGGTCGCCCTTCTGGCGATCACCGCCACTTTCCTCTCGTTCCGGGCGAAAAAGGAACTTCCCTCGGGCCCCCTCCACTCCACGGAGGTCATGCCCCTCCCCGCCGCCACCGCGGAGGAAGAGGCAGAACCCGCGCCTCCCCCGCCCCCGGCGAAAGTCGAGCCCAAGCCTTGGCCGCAGGCATCCTCGGACATCGCGCCCGACGCCAAGGCCACCTTCGGTGCGCTCGACAATGGCATGCGCTATATCATCTACCCGAACGCGGAGCCACCGAAGCGCGTCTCGCTCCGGCTTCACATCGCCTCCGGTTCGCTGATGGAGGCGGATGACCAGCAGGGCATCGCCCACTTCCTGGAGCACATGGTCTTCAATGGCAGCAAGAACTTCTCGCACGACGAACTGGTTCCGCAGATGCAGCGCCTCGGAATCGCCTTCGGCGCCCACGTCAATGCCTATACCTCCTTCGACGAGACCGTCTATATGCTCGACCTCCCGGACCTTTCGGACGGCACCATGAAACTCGGCTTCAACGTCATGCGCGACTTCGGCGATGGCGCGCTGCTTGAAGAGTCCGAGATCAACAAGGAACGTGGTGTGATCCTTTCCGAAAAGGTCAGCCGCGATACCGTCGGAATGCGGATCATGGAGCAGCAGTTCGACAAGCTCCTGCCCGGTTCCCTGGTCGCGAAGCGCTTCCCGATCGGCATCGAGGATGTCATCAGCAAGGCCCCGCGCGAGCGTTTCACCGATCTCTACTCCCGCTTCTACACGCCCTCCCGGATGACCTTCATCGTTGTGGGCGATATTGATCCCAAGGAGATGCAGGCGAAGATCACGGAGACTTTCTCTTCAATGACCAACCCGCCCTCCGCTGGCAAGGATCCGGACCTGGGTGCCATCAAACAGCCGGAAGGACTCGAAACTTCCGTGTTCGCGGACAAGGAACTCACTTCCACGGACCTCTCGCTGACCCTTCTGCGCCCGTTTGAAGAGAAACCGGACACCGTGGCGAACCGCGCCGAAGACATGCCCTTGGAAATCGCCCATTCCATCCTTAGCCGCCGCTTCGAGAGATTGTCCAAGATCGAGGGTTCGCCGATTGCCTCCGGCTCGGCATCGCGCAGCCAGTTATTCAACTACGTGGAACTCGGCTCCATCGACGTCACCGCCGCGGACGACCGCTGGAAAGAGGCCGTGCCCATTTTGGAACAGGAATTCCGCCGCGCCCTCCAGCACGGATTCACCGCTGCCGAACTCGCGGAGGCGAAATCAAACATCCTGAACGCCTATGAGCAGGAAGTGAAGCAGAAGTCCACCCGCAAGTCCGAGGAACTCGCCACCGGCATCGCCAAGTCCATCAACGACGACACCGTTTTCTCCGATCCGGAAACCGACCTGGACGTCGCCAAAAAGATGCTGGACTCGATCAACGTCGCCACCTGCCATGAGGCCTTCAAGAAATTCTGGGAGGCTCCGGGTTCCCATCTCATCCTCACCACCAAGGAGAAGCCCGAAGGTGCCGAAAAGGATCTCGCCGCCCTGTTCGAGGAGTCCCGCGGCAAGCCGGTGGACGCTCCCGCCGCTCGCGAAACCAAGCCATTTGGCTACGCCGTGTTTGGCAAACCCGGCACCGTCACCTCCCGCAAGGAAGTGAAGGACCTCGGAATCACCCAACTCGTCCTTTCCAACCAGATCCGCGTCAACCTGAAGCCTACCGACTTCGAGAAGGGCAAGCTCCGCCTGCTCGCCCGCATCGGCTCCGGCAAACTCACCCAGCCCAAGGACGCGCCGATGCTCGACAGCTTCGCCACCGCCGTCTTCGAGGGAGGCGGCCTCGGCAAGCATTCGAACGATGATCTCCAGGAAATCCTGGCAGGGAAGAACGTTGGCACGAATCTCGTCATCGGCGAGGATGCCTTCGTTCTATCAGGTGCCACCACGCCCGCGGATTTTCTCCTCCAGCTCCAGCTCATGTGCGCCACGCTCACCGACCCGGGCTATCGCACCGAGGCCCTCTGGCAGTTCCAGAAGGCCATCCCCATGATGTTCCAGCAACTCAAGCACACCCCGGCCGGACCCGAGCAGGAAATGGAAGCATGGCTCCATGGCGGCGACACCCGCTACACCCTTGCCACGCCGG
>CAXTTX010000224.1:0-8824 GCA_964247045.1 uncultured Verrucomicrobiales bacterium
CCGCGGCGGTACAGCCAGTTGTTCGGCATTTGCAGTTGGGAATCCGCTACCAATTCGCCCAAGGTGTTTCGCGTCAGGTGCTCGATATCCTGTCCGGCAAGGATGTTCACGTTTCCGCCAGCCATGGTATAAACCGGTGTGCTGGCTTGCTGTTGGCCGCCGAGGTTGCCCGTGTCAGTCTGGTCAATGAGCGGGACTTGGAAGGTGCCATCGAGCGTCGCGTTGAGTACCCGGGTGCCAGCGGTGTAGATCGTCGCGAACTGGTTGAGCAGGCGCACGCTCCGGCCCGTGTGAACGTCGATGTCACCGCTGCCGGTGCGGATCACCTGGAACCCATTCGAGGCGGCGGTGGGAGTGTTTGCGATGGCGGAACTGGTGGTGGCACCGGTGCCGATACCCGTCGCGACATTGGTGCGGTTGTTCCCCAGATTCAGGTAGCCCGCATTCGCGCCCAAGCTGGTGATAGCGCCCACTTGCGTAAAGTCGACCGCGTTCAGGTCGCTCCCCGCGGCAAGTCGGTAGGACCAGGACTGGTTGTTCACCGGAAGGAGGGGGTTCTGCACAGTGGCTCTGGCCAGCCACATGCGCAGGGCGCTCGCGTCGGCCGACCTTAGCGTGAAACCATCGCTCAGCGCGCTGAAGAAATTCAGGTTCCCGGATGCACGCAAGGTCAGCACGCCCGCGGCACTCTTCGCTCCATAGCGGGCCACTGAGAGATCCCAGTCGTTAGCAACAGAGGTAGTGGAACTCCCCAGAGTAAGATCCCCGTTCAAATTGATGATCTCGGCACCCGGCGCGAGAACGAAGACGGGGTTGAGACCGCCATTGTTAGCCAACAGGCGGGTCATCATAGATGTGTACCCATCGGTGGTCACACCCGCCGCGCCAAGGAAGGCCTGGCCGTTGCTATTCACGTTGTTGCGAACAGTGCTGGTGATCGTCCCGCCGCTCGCGGTGAGATCATAGAGCCGGTAGCCTTCCACAAGGATGCTGGAAGCGCCTTTGATGGTACCATTGATGGACTCAACCGCCAGATCGGTGAAGTTATTGATCTGCGGGCCACGGATATGCAACTTGCCGCTGAATTTCCCGTCATAGGCGCTGCTGCCGGCGGTAATAGCATCGCCATCCACCTTGGATGCCACCGAGAGATCAATCGTGGAGCCATCCCGGATGGCAACGCTTCCGGTGCCGACCACTCCGTTCCGTTGGGAGCCCGCCTCCAGTGAGACATACCCCCCCTTGCCCGCGGCGTTGAAGTCCTCGCCCGCCACGGTCACGAGCGAACCGTCGGATAGAATCACATTCTGGTTAGCAGCAAGCCGGACGGTGCCACCGGTTTCACCCGATGCATCAATGGTGCCGGTCACGGTGATCGATCCTTGGTCGACCGAAAGCAGGAAATTGTCGGCTTTAACCGTTCCGTCCACTTCCACGTTGCCTTCGCGCACCCGGATTTTCTGGTTTTCCGTGAAAGAAGCCTTCGTGAGTGCCTGGCTCAACTCCGAGATCGTCGGCAATTCACGAACATCCATCTCGAAAGTGCCATTGCTCCCCCCTTTGCCACCCTTGCCGGACAAAGTCCCGTTCGAGAAGAAGGCGCCTTGCGGTGTGAACACCTGCAGAAGGCCCGCGTTGCCGCCTTCCGAATGGGCACCCACGTTGACGAACGAATCTTCCGCAAGAACGATGTTCCCCGCATCAGCCGCGAGACGGATCTGACCCGCGCTCGTGTATTTCGTGACGTCATAGAAAACCTGTTTGGCGCCGGAGACATCAAGAGTACCTCCCACCTCCAAATTGCCACCCGTTGCCTCCAGGCTCAGCGAACCGCTCGGCAGCAGGATCGTGCTGTCGGCATGGATCTCCGTGCCTTTCAAAGCCAGCGAGGATCCCAAGCCGCCAGGGAATCCCGAGATACTGCCGCTTCCGGGAAGCAGATCGAGCGTGCCACTGGCGGTGATGGTCCGTTTCGCCCCGGCGGAACCGGTTAGCAAGGGGCTGATGATCGTGAGGTTGTCTTGGACGGAGAACCCACCCTCGCCTTGGCCGATCACGGCCTGGCTGGCATTCAGGACCACATCGCCGAACCGGCCGACACGGAGTTGATTCTCTCCCAGACGAATGATGTTCGCGTCGAAGCGGAGGGTGCTTGTGAAGGAATTCGCGGCAAATGCGCCACCGACGTCCGCCGCATTGTCCAACGAGATGGTGTCCGCCTTGAAATTCACCGTTCCTGATCCCGAGTTGAATCCGCGGATCGCTCCCGCGCCCAAGGAAAGCCGCGACAAGCTGCCGTTCCCAATCGTGCCGGAACCGTAAATGTCCAAGGACGAATAGCTGAGCAAGGAGAGCGAACTGCCGTTCTGCAGGTCATCAAGCGCGGCCCCCGACAGGACCAAGCCACTGTCCGCGTTCAAGCTTCCGGGATCGTCGAGTTTCAGACTGATGCGGCCGCTGTTGATAGAATAGGAATCCGCGTTCAGATTTGCAGTGGTGGAGAGACGGGTTCCCGCCGACGAGTCGAGAATGATGCTCCCCCCGGTGATGGAGGTATTGCCTCCGATTCCGAGCAATGGAGAACTGGAAGCGTCGAAGCCGGTGCGCTCGATTCGTGCGGACGCGTCGGCGGACACGCGGACAAGCGCGCCGTTCCCTTCCAACAGCAGGGAAGTCGCGGAGTAGCCGGCGGTTTCAGTGGATTCCAAGGCCGCGCCGCTTTGAAAAGTGAGATCACCCTTCGAGACAAGGATCAGATCGCCCGCGTGCAGTGCTTCTCCCGCATTGTCCACGGTGATGCCGCCGGTTTTCACCGTGACCGTTGTCCCAACTTCCGTGATCGTCCGGTAACCCCCGATGAGCAGGCTCTCCGCACCGAAGGAATTCAGCGCGGCCGCGTCGAGCGTCACGACATTGGAGTTCGTGGAGCCGGCACCGTTGGTGATCACAATATCCTTGACCGTGCTGATATCGATGGACGCGCCGCGGCCCCCAGTTTTTGTGACCGAGGCGGACTCCACCGAACCCAGCAGGTTCATCGACCCGGAGGATTGGAACAGGATGGAACCGGAATCCCGGGGCAGCAGGGGCGCCACCCGATTCAGCTTCGCCGCGCTTTCCGCCAGGAAAACATTCGCCCGATAGTTCTCATATTCCGCCCGCTGGCGAAACACCTCGGCGGCGGCAACCTCGAAGCGGGTGGACAGCGTCGGAACAGTCCGGTCCTGGTTCAGGTCGTTGAAACGGTAGCCGGAAACAACGCTTGACTGGTCAGCCAGCGTCAAGCTTCCCGCCCCGTTGTCCGAGGAAGGGGTAACGAGAACCGCGCCGGGGAGCAGAGCATAACGCGCGGGCAGGAGGGTGTAATAACCGGCCGGGAGGGATTTGCTGCCGTCCAGATAGATCCTGTCGCCGGCCTTGAGGGTGGCGTTCCCGTAGCCGACTCCCGCGTCACCGATGAGATTGGTTTCCGCGGAAGAAGAGTTGAAAGCCGCGTAGGGCGCGTAGCCCGCCTGATAGTCGGGAATGATCGCGAAGCTGGTCGAGGAGGCAAGGATGTCCGTTGGTCCACCCAGGCCCTGGACCCAGCGGTAGGCATAGAGATCGCCGCCACCGCGCACGTCGATGACCGATCCTTTCCGCGTCGTCACATCCTCACCGGCGAGGACGATGTTCTTTTCCGGCAGCCCGCCGGCGGTGATATCGATTCCCCGCGGATCGATCCACGAGTTGCCATCCGGGCTGATGCCGTAGGGAATGGTGATGCCTTTTCCGGTGACCGGATCCACGGCGGAGACCGAGGTGGTGCTGCCGGAGGCCAAAGTGAGATGTTCCGTCACAGGGGAGGCCAGCCCGGAACCCGTTAGAAGGTTCTTGGGCGCGGTCCCCGTGCCATCCCAGCCGAGGGTGATGGTGCCGAAGGGCGCGCGCAGCACGCCGTCCTGGACGATATTGGAAGCATAAATACCGAGGTTCCCACCGGCGGAAAGCGGTAGCTGGCGGTTTCCGGATTCCTTGATCGTCACCGAGCCCTGCCCCGCTCCATTGTCCTGATAGTCGTAGGCAAAGATATTGAATTCCGATGCCGTGGTCGGATAGATCTGCCCGGCGGTGAGCGTGAGATTGCCAGCGATGGTGAATGTGCCATTGCCCCGGATGTCGCCCCCCCTGGCCGTCAAACTTGCCGTGCCGATGCCCCTGAGAACCAGATCCCCGGCATCGATGAGGTCCGCCTTCACGATCATCTCACCGGTGCCAAAAGTGGGAGCCACGTTGTAAGGAAGGCCGTTGAACTGGAACGGGCTTTGGCGGGTGCCTTCGGGAAGCGGAGCTTGGAAGGGACGGCCCAGCGTGACATGCCCGGCAGTCAGTTTCACCGTGGAATCCGCGTAGAGGATTCCCCCGCTGGCAACCGAGAGATGCTGCCGGGCCTTGATAGTGACCGCACCATCGAAACGCACGATGCCATTCAAGGCCAGTGAATCGAAACCACCTTTGGTGAAGGAGCCAATGGAGAAGTTGCCAATTCCCGGCAACGGCACCTCCGCCGGCTTCTGCGTGACGACCAGATCGACATCCGTCGGCAGTGGAACCTCGCCGACCTTGTAGAACCTTCCTGAGGAGATCGTCAGTGATCCACCCAGCGCGGTCGTTCCGCCGGCCTCGCCGGACAAGGTGGCTTCCGTGTCCAGCATCTGCCCGCCCTTGAAAATGATATTGCCACCATTGCTGTCGATCCGCGTCCTGACGGTGGTGAAAACTTCGGGCGGAGTGGTCAGCCCGGTGTGGGTCGTGATGCCTGCCGCATCCGGACTCGTGGTGGAACTGACAATATCGAGCACCCCGCTTGCACCGGAGACATCAAGCAAGGAACCCGCGGCTGCCTCCACATTTCCGGACACCGTAATGTTGCCTCCCGCAAGCACATGGCCGGTCCGACGGTCGAAGGCATCAGGCGTCAAGAGAACGGTGCCCGCAGTGGATAACACGCTTTTCGAACCAAGGAAGGTGGTCGTCAGCGCCTCGTCGAAGTTGTTGAAGACGTTAATGGAATTGTCGCTGCCTCCGACGACGATGTTGCCACCCGCCGTGTGGATCGAACCCAGGATGCTCACCGTGTTGCCCGTAACCGAGACTGTCGCGCCCGGATCGGTGTCGATCGCAGCACCCGCGCCCACCACGACATTGCCCCGCACGCCCGCGGAAGCAACGCCCGGCGCCGCCAGGCGGATGCTGACCGCAGGTCGCTCCCCGACCACATCATTGACGACTCCGAGCGTCAGCGAGTTTTTCGCGGAAGAATTCGCATTGATGCGGTAGCTCTGCGCCTCTGGCCGGATGACCGTGCCCTCCATGACTTTCACTGCGGCTGCGGTGGCGTCACCCGAAACTCCCAAGCCAGTGAGCGTGAAATCCCCGAAACCACCTTGGCTGAAGAAATCCGGCTTCAACAGCAGCACGTTCGGATTCGTGGTTGTCCCGCCGATCTGCACCTGCGGGGCCTGAATTGACAAGGTTCCCGCCGTCGCTCCGGAGTAACCGGACAAGGTGGATTGCAGGTTCAGATTTCCACCCAGCACCGCGGGCAGCGTCAGGTCCTGCCCGGTCTTGATGGAAATGGCACCGCCATTTCCGTAGCGGCCGGTGCCGCTGGAAGTCATGGCATAGCCACCGGAGACGTCGACGTTTCCGCCCTTCTGGAGGTCGGCGGAAAATGCCGCGATGGTGATCTTCCCACCATCCGGGGAAACCGGTATCAGCGGATCACCCGGCTTGATGAAGCGGTCATCGGTGATCAATCCCGCCGTGCTCAGGCTCCCCTTGGAACCCAGCGTGAACAATCCACGGCCTACCACCGGCAAGGGCAACGGGTCATCCGGCGAGCGCAAGGCCACGTCATAGGGAGAAAGATTCAGCGCTTGGAACGATAGAGTCCCGCTCGCCGCGGTAACGCTTCCATCCACCACGATGTTCCCCGCGACCAACGAAATCGAGCCACCTGTCCCGGCATCCAGCTTCACGCTTTCCGGCACGACGATGTCGCCGCCCTCGTTGCGAACGGTTAGATTACCAAACCCATCGGACGAGAGAAGTTCAGGCGATAGATAGACCGTTTCCTTCCGCTCCGCCGTCAAACCCACCGGATTGCCTTCCGTATCCAGTGCGAAATCCGCCACTGCCTCCTGCACCTCGCCCTCGCCGAAAATGATCTTTGGCGGGGACGGGAAATTCACGGGGAATCCCGTATGCACCGGATCCTGACCGCGGAAATTCAGCACCAGTGTTCCGGCCTTCGGCAGCGAACTGGAGGTCGGTGTTTGCCGCGACTGGGCCGGGCCTTGCTTTGTCGTGGCCTTGAACCTTCCATCGAGCGCCATCGACGGCGCGCTGATGCTGACCTTGCCGGCGTCCGCCCCTTGGGTGTAGCCCTCGCGGTAATGTGCCCCGTTTGGTGCCAGCGCGTGATCATAGATCTCGAAAACGCCCCACTTTTTGCTGCCGGACTTTCCTGTGCCGGTGTAGATCCCCTCGTATTTTTCATCGGGCCGGGCGTCGGCAATGTCCACGATCCTGCCATTGCTGATGACCTGCGTGGTGTTGATTTCGCCGCCCTTGAAGTTCGTCCAACCGCCGGACACATCGATGGAAGCGCCCTTCTGCACCACGACAGAGCCACCGGCGGAGATATCCAGCGTGCCGCCCGCGGTGGTGAGCTGGCCAACGGTGCGCTGGACCAGTCCGACATAGCCGGAAACATCCGCCAGCGGCGTGCCGATCCAATCGCGTCCTTCGAAATTGCCGAACTCACCGATGTCCACGGTGATCGTCTGGCCGCGCAGTTTTCCGTCCCGTTGCACAGGCGCGGGCGCGAGTTCCGAACCACGCAGTTCCAAGGTCAGAAGGTTCTGCGAGACGGAAACGGAAACATTCTTCGTTCCGGAGAGATCGATGACCGCTCCCTTGTCGAGATAGACCTGCCCTTCCGAGGAAACAAAAGTCGAGTTGAACAGCGATGGGTTGTAGACCCACTTGCCCGCGTTTACGGTGACCACCGCGTTCGGTGCAAGTACGGTCGAGCCGGAGTCGAGGTGGATCGCCTTGCCCTGGATGTTGATCTGCGACCGCAGCGCGAGTTCCGTGCCGGTGGTCGTGGCCTTGCTGTCCAGTTCGGGCAGGATGCTCGTGATACTTCCCTCGCCCAGCGTGACAGTGCCGGAGGATTTGAACAAAAAGGGAATCGCGCCGACCGCTGTCGAGGTGTTCCCTATCGCGTCGTAGTTGGCTGTCAGGTCAATCCGCCCGTTGAGGGCAACCGAGGTCGTGCTTTGGATGACACCAAGCTGGTTGACATTCTTGCCCGCCAACCACGTGCTGCCGCGGCCGATATCAATAACCCCATCGTTGATGACCGTCCCGGCGTAAGACGTCAGGCTCGATGCCGGATCACTTACCGCACCGACATACACATCCAGACCCCGCAAACCGGGATCGGAACTCGCGTGCGCCGTGAGGCCGACCTGGAGGCCGGCCGCCAGAATGGTTTGTCCGGCAGGCGTTTTGAGTGTTCCCGCGTTGGTCACGTTCGCACCGACAAGCATGATGCGGCCCCCGTTGCCATCAGCGGACACCTTCGAGGTGATCGTCGCGCCCTGTTCCACCACCACGTCGCCGACCCTGGTAGTGGCGGAAAGCCCGGCACCGATCGCGGAGAAAAGGAACTCCCGGTCCGGATTGTTCAACAAGCCACGGCCGATCAGGTTGTCATTGATCGGCAGCGAGGAAGCCGTGAGCGCGCGCGCGTTCACCTGGCTGCCGCGGCCGAAGATGATCCCATTCGTGTTGATCAGATAGACCTGCCCCTTCGCGTTGATGTTGCCGAGGATCTGGGTCGGGTTGCCGGAGGTATCGTTGATCTTGTTGAAGGCAATCCATTTTGCCACATCCTTGCCGCCCGCCTTCTGGTCGAAGGTAACGGTCGTCTTTTTGCCCACGTTGAAGGTATCCCAGTTGAGCAAAGCCTGCTGCGAGGTTTGCTTGATGGTGACCTTCGTGTTGCCGTTCTTGGCGATCGTTTGCACCGGGGCGTTCGCTCCCGTCCACTTGGAAAGATCTGCCGTAGGCTTCAAGCCACCCGTGGCGATGCCATCGGGAACTTTCGGCAGGGTGACGGTGGTGTTGATGCCCAGCCGGTTGACATTTACCACAGCAGCCTTCCGCGCCGCATTTTGCATATTGCGAACGGCATCCTTCGTGCGATTGGTCCGCGCGAGGGTGTCCTTGGCATTGGCGCGGGCGGCGTCGGTAGCATCGGGAGTGGCACTGCCACCGGCGTTGTTATTCTTGCCGGGCTTATTGGAGCGGACCGAACCGCCGCGCAGGATATCGCCGCCATGGGCGTCCAGTCCGCTGACCAGGAAGGTGAAGCCGACAAAGACGGGAACCCCGTATTTGAGCGGGGTTCCGAAGATCGAGGGCGCGCGGAAGAGGAAGCGTTTGGCCTTCATGGCGTGGGAGAAAGGGGCTTGGCTTCAGTTGCCGCGTTCTTTACGGTAAAAATCAGCCTGAAAATCAAGGGAATGGAGAATGGAAATCGCTCGCGGGGTCGCGTCACGGTTCGGGGACGAAACTAATCCGTCATCCGGGGTAAAAGGGACCACTAAAATCGCATTTGTCATCCTGTTAGTTTATTCAGTCCGTGTCACTCACGGTTTCTTCGGCGATGCGGCGATGCGGTTGTCGAGGATCCGGTCCTTGTAGCCTTGCACCAGGTTCTCCACTTTCACCCGCGTGGTGCCGATGAAGGGCTCCTTCGCCGCCAGGGCCT
>CAXTTX010000225.1:0-1100 GCA_964247045.1 uncultured Verrucomicrobiales bacterium
CCAGGTCGCGGTGCGCGGCGAGCAGGATCGTGCCGCCGGGCGTTTCATAAATGCCGCGGGACTTCATGCCGACGAAGCGGTTTTCCACGATATCCACCCGGCCGATGCCATTGCGGCCGCCGAGCAGGTTGAGCACGCGCATGACGCCGTAGGGAGTTAGAAGCGCGTGGCCGTCCTGTTGACCGGTGGCCTTCACATCGCCGAGTTCCGCGAGGAGCG
Organism: uncultured Verrucomicrobiales bacterium; assembly: GCA_964247045.1. Taxonomy (GTDB): domain Bacteria; phylum Verrucomicrobiota; class Verrucomicrobiia; order Verrucomicrobiales; family Akkermansiaceae; genus Luteolibacter. Next base: position 220 of record CAXTTX010000225.1, read on the forward strand.
CGTCGAGGTTCTCGTGCTTCAGGCCGATGGCGTCGCCCTTTTCAAAAAGGATCTCGATGTACTCCGCCTTGTCGGGCGCGTCTTCCGGTGAAACGGAAAGCACGTACATGTCACGGTCTTCCGGGGTGGTGGCGTCATACCACGGGTCTTCCATGGCGCCGGCCTCGAAGGAAATGTGAAGGAGGTTGCGGTCCATCGAGTAGGGCTTCTTCATGGAAGCCTTGATGGGGATGTTGTGCTCCGCCGCGTAGGCGATCATTTCCGCACGGCCGGGGAATTCCTTGCGGAACTCCGCGTCACGCCAGGGAGCGATGCATTTCACATTGGGCGCGAGCGCCGCTGCTGAAAGCTCGAAGCGGACCTGGTCATTGCCCTTGCCGGTCGCACCGTGCGCGATGGCATCAGCACCTTCGGCGAGGGCCACGTCCATCATCGCCTTGGTGATACAGGGGCGGGCAATGGAGGTGCCCAGCAGGTAGCGGCCTTCATAAATCGCGCCCGCCTGGATCATCGGGTAAATGTAATCGCGGGCGAATTCTTCCTTCAGGTCGCCAATGAAGCACTTGGAGGCACCGGTCGAGAGGGCCTTGGCTTCCAAGCCGTCCAGTTCGTCACCCTGGCCCACGTCGGCACAATAGGCGATGATCTCGGCATTGTATTTCGCCTTGAGCCAGAGCAGGAGAACGGAGGTGTCAAGCCCCCCGGAGTATGCGACCACGATTTTCATGAGGGCGGGAGGCAAACATGAAGCCGCCCGGCGGGCAAGGGGGAAGAAGCCGGGAGCGCGCATTTCAGGATTCCAGGAATGGCAGTAAGCCATTGCAACAATCCCTTGCGCGGCCCCGGTCTGATAGCTAGTTTTCTTGATTGCCGCCCTGTGG
>CAXTTX010000225.1:1110-5910 GCA_964247045.1 uncultured Verrucomicrobiales bacterium
GGATTATCTCCCACCTTGAAGGCACGTCGAGATCATGGAAGAGCGTTACGAAATCCGCGGAAAAATCGGCCAAGGGGGTCTGGGGTCGGTTTACCGGGGATATGACACCCGGATGAACCGGGAGGTGGCGATCAAAAGGATTTCCGTTTCCGGGGATGACCCGAGCCTTCAGGAAGAGTCGACAAGGCAGCTCATCAAGGAGGCCGGGGCGCTTGCCTCGCTCCAGCATCCGCACATCGTGACCGTTTACGATGTGGGTACAGACGAGGATGGTCCCTACGTCGTGATGGAGCTGATCAACGGCAAGACACTCGATGAATTGATCGAGAAGGCACCGCTGGTTTGGGCCGATTTCCGGGAGATGGCACTCCAGACGGAGGAGGCCCTCATCGCGGCGCAGGAGCTTGACCTTATCCACAGTGACATCAAGCCGTCGAACCTGATGCTGACCTGGCTGCCCTCCGGGAAGTTCCAGATCAAGATCGTGGATTTCGGCCTGGCGACGCTGACGCAGTCCCAGTCGCTGGAGGAATTGCAGGAGATCGAGGCGGTGTTCGGCTCGATCTTTTTCATGGCTCCCGAGCAGTTCGAGCGTGTGCCCATCGATGCCCGCACGGACATGTACGCGCTGGGCTGTGTCTACTATCAGGCGCTGACCGGCATCTATCCTTTCCGCGGGGAAACCGGTCACGAGGTGATGGTCTCCCACCTTCACCATACCGTGATCCCGATCCAGGATGTGCGGGCGGACATCCCCCTCTGGGCCTGTGACTGGATCATGTGGCACATCAACCGGCTGCCGGATGACCGCCCGGAATCCGCCCGGCAGGCGCTGCACGTTTTCCTCCAGAACGACAAGAATCCCAGCCCGACGCTTAGCCTCGGCCGGGCTCAACCTTCCGGGCCACAGGGTCCGCGTCCGAAATTGTCGATTCCCACCTCGGGAACCTTTCCACGCCCCCGGCGCCAGATTGTCGATCCCCGGATGGCACCTCCCGGCTACGCGCCGCCGCCGCCGGAGCCGCAGCCCGAGGTCCCGGTCATCCCACCGCCACCGATAACCACCACGGCACCGCAGCCGCTGATGCCTCCGGAGGGCTACAAGCCGAGCATTCACACGGGACCGCAGCCAATTCCCGAGGTCGCGCAAGCCGCACCGGCCGTATCCACGCGGCCGATCCCGACGGTCCGGCCGAGTCCGACCCTCCGCTATCCCCTTCCCCAGAAGAAGTCGGGAGCCGGGATGAAAATCGCCATCACGCTGCTGCTGGTGGTGATCCTCGGAATTGTCGGATTCTTCCTGACCAAACGGATCAAGGAAAGCGAAGGCAGCCAACGGGACAATAACTTGCTCAAACAAGCCCTGGAGGCCGGTGCGACTGAAATTCCCATGACCGGACAGGAGTTGGAGAAATTCCTGACAGCCGCGGCCGATGCCGAGACGGATGAAAAACAGCAGAACATCTTCAAATTGCTGGCAGTGGCCAAGGCCAGCGATGCCTCGGACTTCGACAAGTCGATCGTGAACTTCGCCGCCACGTATGCCCAGATCCTGCCGGAAACCCGGGCAGCATTCATCCGCGAGGTGGTCGCCAAGCGGATCAAGCCTGCCGACGCCCAGCAAATGCTGGATTTCGCACGCCAGACCAAGGACATCCCGTCCGCCGTGGCGGCCTTGGAAGCCATTACCCCGGTGGCGCTGGAGCAGCAATTCGAAGCGCTCCTGAGCATCATCCAATTCATTCCGGACGCTCAGATCCAGAAAGCCGCCGCCGGTGCCGCTTCGGGTGTGGTCAAACGCAGTGGGCGGAAGGGCCCCCTTCAGGATCAGGTTTCGAAGGCCTTGCAGAGCACCACGGACCCGAAGATCAAGGAACTGTTGCAGCGGGTGCAGAAGGGTTCCTGAACCGGCCCTCAGGGTGAGTAAACGACCACCGGGCCGACTCCGGAGCCTTGAACGCGGCGGAGTTTTTCCACCGCCTTCACCACTGCGGAGGCGGCGGCGCTCGCCTCTTCGGCCGTGTTGAGGCGCGAGAAGCTGAAACGAAGGCTGCTCTTCGCCCGCTCTTCGGAAATACCCATCGCCAGTTGGACGTGGGAGGGTTTCTGCTTTCCGGTCATGCAGGCGGAACCGGCGGAACAGGCGACTCCACCCTCATCCAGAAGAATCAGGAGACCGGCAGCGTCGCAGTTTTCAAAGGAGAGGTGGCTGGTATTGGGAAGGCGGTGCGCCAAGTCGCCGTTGATGGTGACACCGGTTACGCCAGAGCAAACGGATGTTTCAAATAGATCTCGGTTTGAGGCAATCTGGTCGGCGGGAGGGTTCATCGCAAGGGTAGCAGCCACTCCCATTCCCACGATCGAGGCGGTATTTTCCGTTCCGCTGCGCCTGCCGGCCTCCTGCCCACCACCCTCAAACAAGGGTTTAAAGCGAAATCCATTTCTCACGTAGAGAGCACCGATTCCCTTGGGTCCGTGGAATTTATGAGCTGACATCGATAGCATGTCGATTTTTGATTCCGAGACATTTACGGACATTTTCCCGACGATTTGAATCGCGTCGGTGTGAACCGGGATGCCACTCTGTTTCGCCATCGCAATTACTTGCTCCAAGGGCTGGACGACTCCCGTCTCATTATTCGCAGCCATGATTGAAACGTACGCTGCGTTTTTTAAGGAGTGGGTTAAGACATCCAGATCCAATCTTCCGCCAGAGGAGACGGGAACCGCCGCGACCGGCCTTGGCAGAGATTCCACGTAGCGCAAAACGGCGCTGTGTTCGATGGCGGAGACCAGAGCCGCCCCCGGGCCGGCCAATTGATCCAGCGAGTGAAGGGCCGTATTGACACTCTCGGTTCCGCCGCTGGTGAAGATGATCTCCTCCGGGCTGGCACCGATCAGGGCGGCGATTTGCTCCCGGGCCAGGTCGATCGCCTTGCGGGCCAGCTTGGCCCCGGCGTAAGAGCCGGACGGATTGGAATAGCCGTCCCGCAGCCACGGCAGCATCGCGTCCAGCACCTCGGGCAGGAGCGGTGTCGTGGCGTTGGCGTCCAGATAGATCACGCCCGCAGCATCCTAGCGGTCGGTTTTCAGATCAACCCGGAAAACGACGGCGTCAGAACTTCCCGGCCGTGCGGAGTTGCATGAGGGCAGCATTGGCCCAGCGGATCAGGGCGTCCCCCCAGGTCGCCGCGTGGCGGAACCACTCCATGGCGAATTCCTTGCCGTCCTCCACTGGCGAACGGGCAGCCAGGCAAAGCAAGCCCGCCAGCACCAACAGGTTGGCCAAGTAAATCACCACCAGGGAAAGGAAGGTGCCGTTCTCCTTCAGGTCCGGCTGGTCGCGGGGAATCATCCAGACCGTCCAGACCATGTGGAAGGTCCACGTGAGGCCCATCACTCCGTAGAGAAGCCGGTCCCATTCCGGGGACAAGTTTCCGAAGTATCTGGCCGCTACATACACCCCGGCCCCGATCACCGACCAGAACGGCACGAAATACGGCGACAGGGCGATGACCATGTTGGTCTTGTTCGTGGTGATGTAGCCACCGTCCGCGCTGACGTGGAAATCCGTGACCCGCCCCCGGTAAAGCAGGACGAAAACCGCGTGGGTCAGTTCATGGCCCAGCACGTAGAGATACAGGAAAAACGACTGCAGCAAGCCGGACCAGAACCAGCCGCCCATGACCAGCGCGCCAGTCGCGAAATACCAGAATTCAGGAGTTTTCCAGAAATCCCCGTAGAATGTCGCTTGGGAGAAACGGGACAGGAAGGTCCACGTGGTCACCCAGCACAGGGGTAAAAGCAGCAGGGCGAGACTCCAGCGGATCAGGCGCCGGAGCAATTCCGCAGACTCGATCTCCCCTGCCCCGACGGCGTCCACCACCGACCAGATGAATTTGTCCTGCTTCTCATAGGGCCGGTTCGCCTGTTCATGGGCCCGCCGGTTCGCCGAGCGGATCACCTCGCTGAACGAGGGACGGGAGCGCCGCTGGTTTTTCAGCGGACGACGGGCGGTAGCCTTGCTCTTCTTCGCCATGGGATTCGGTGACTGGGAAGATATTTAGGGTATCTTAACAAATCAAGCCAGATCGCGCGGCACTTGGTGGCACCCGGCATAGGAGGATTTCGTTCTCCCTTTGGGCGCGGAAGATGCTAGGATGCCCCCAATATGAGCATCTTATCTCCTCCAAAAGTCCTTTCAGGAAAGGCACTTACAGCAGCTATCGACGTCCGTACCCTGCCCAAGGTGCTCCTCCACGAGCATTTGGACGGTGGACTGCGCCCGTCCACGGTTATCGAGCTGGCGGCCGAAACGGGCTACCAAGGACTGCCCACCACCGATTCCCACGATCTGGCCGATTGGTTCCATCGCGGAGCCCAGAAAGGCAACCTCCCCGAGTATTTGGAGGGATTTATACACACCACCTCGGTGATGCAGACACCCGACGCCCTCGAACGGGTCGCGTTCGAGTTCATCGAGGACATGTACTACGATGGCGTCGTTTATGCGGAGATTCGCTTCGCGCCCGTTTACCACACCGAGCATGGTCTGACGCAGGACGAGGTGGTGGCCGCCGTGATCCGGGGGCTGGAGCGCGGCGAACGGACCTATGGTGTCGAGTGGGGCCTGATCATCTGCGCGATGCGCCACATGACGAACTCGCTGGAGACGGCGGAACTCGCGATCCGCAGCAGGGACATGGGCGTGGTCGGCTTCGACCTCGCGGGTGAGCGCGCAGGGCGCCACGTTCGCGGGCTACGAGATCGTGCGCGCGTTCGGCGTGGGCGCGTTCGCCG
>CAXTTX010000225.1:5920-8818 GCA_964247045.1 uncultured Verrucomicrobiales bacterium
GCGGGGGGAGAAGATGGATTCCCTCCAAAAAAACACGTCGATGCGTTCCAAGCCATCGAGCGGGCGAATTTCTACATCACCATCCACGCCGGCGAGGCTTTCGGACCGGAGTCCATCTGGCAGGCCTTGCAATACTGCGGTGCCCACCGCCTTGGCCACGCCACCCGCCTGCGCGATGACATCCAGGTGCTCCCGGACGGCTCGCTGAAACTCGGCCACCTTGCCCAATATATCCTGGACCGCCGGGTGCCTCTGGAAATGTGCCTGATCAGCAACCTCCACACCGGTGCCTGCAAGAGCTTGGAAGAACACCCCTTCGGGATGTTCTTCCGCGATGGATTCCGCGTCTGCCTCAATACGGATGACCGGCTGATGAGCGACACCTCGATGACGCAGGAAACCGCCCTCGCCACCGAACTCTTCGACCTGACCCTGAAGGATCTGGAAAAGCTCTCGCTCAATGCGATGAAGAGCGCCTTCGCTCCCTACGACAAGCGCATCCGGATGATCTTCGAGACCATCAAGCCGGGCTTCGAGGCGGCACGCACGCTATTGGGCTGATCTCACGGGATTTCACCTCGCTGCTTGCCTGCCACGATGCATCAGGCAAGATGGCCCTACCCCCAGATGCCGCTCGTCCGCCAATGCCGTTTCACCGCCATCGATTTTGAATCGGCCGGCGCGGCACGCGGCAGGACGGATAGCCCCGTGCAAGTGGGTCTGGCGACGTGGTCGGTGGAGAACGGTCACGCGGACGCCTTCGTCTCCTATCTGAGGACCGATCAGCCGGTCCAGTGGGCCGCGCGGAAAGTCCACGGCATCGGGCCGGAACAACTGGCCGATGCCCCTTCCCTGCTCACGCTCTGGCCGGAATTGAAAAAACGACTCGCGGGCGCGGCGGTGGTCGCCCATGGCAAGGGAACCGAGAAGCGTTTCCTCCGCGCTTTTCCCGGACATGGCTTCGGACCATGGATCGACACGCTCTCGCTTTCCAGGGCTGCTTGGCCGGATCTGCCTGACCACTCCCTGGGTGCCCTTTGTGATTTCCACGGCCTGACCGGCCAGATCCGGGTCCTGGTGTCGGAAAAGTCCTGGCATGACGCGCTATTCGACTCGGTCGCCTCGCTGGTTCTCCTCGCTCATTTGGCAGAAAGCCATGGACTTGGCGACGAACCGGTGGAATGCCTTTTCCAACCGGATACTTCCATTTGGCACAAGTCCCGAAGAACCCAGATCCCATGAAACCCTTTCTCCCGAAGATCGCCGTGCTGACGGCTTGCCTCGGTGGCGTGCTCCAAGCCCAGGAACCGCTCGTGATGCCCGCACAAGGGGACGCCGATAGCAATCTGGTGATCACCCTCCTCGGCCAGAACCTCTCTACCCGCACGTTTTCCTTCACCACGGTCCTCGAGGCGTCCTCCGGCAAAAAAGTGCTGCCTTTGACCGGAGATGCGGCCCACCAACGCGTCACCGGCGCGATCGGGAAAGCACTTTCCGCGATCATCTCTGAAGCCGAAAAACTGGATTCCGCGATGCGAAAACTCCACGACAGCGGGGAGATCACGAAGACCTTCCAGGAAGCGATCCGCAAGCAACTCGACGAGGCCGATGGCATCCGCTGCGACATCCCCCCGAACCGCTCCGGCGCGCAACAAGCCTGGGGATATCCCGGCCTGCGCGTGACGGACGAGGAGTCCAAAATCGTTTTCTATCTGGAGCCGAAGCTCGTGAAGAAGGATTCGGAGGATGGCACCCTGGCCTTCGAACCCAACAACGAGACGCTCAAGGTCACCGATGACGCGGTTCACCTGCTGCTCGGCATCGAGCACGATGGCAAGGAAGGCGAATGGACCTTCGCCGGATGGCGGCTGGTGGATCTCTCCAAGACCAAGGTCAAGCTCAAGGCGACTTTCCAGGCGTCCAATTCGGATGTTTATCAGAAAACAGAGCTTTCCACCCCTGAAACACCCCGTTAGACTCCCGGCCCCGTGACCCTTCCACCCCGGCGCACCAGCGGCTCCGTCGCCATGGACGATTACCTCGAACAGATCCTGCATCTGATCGAGGCCAAGGGCTATGGCCGCGCCGTGGACATCTCGAAAAACCTCGGCATTTCACAAGCCAGCGTTACCAACATGCTCCGCCGCCTCGATACGGAAGGCCTGGTGAAGCACGAGAAGTACCGTGGGACGATCCTCACCGTGGAAGGCCGCCGCATCGCCCTGGCCATTGTCGAGCGTCACGAAACCCTGAGCCGCTTCCTGCGCCTCTTCGGCATCGACGAGGAAACAATCTACCGCGATGTGGAGGGCATGGAGCATCATGTTTCGCGTCCGACGCTGAACGTCATCCGCGCCGTGGCGGATGCTCTTGAAGCGGACGCCTCGCTGCTGGAGCGCGTCCGCGAGAAGGCGGCGAAGCATCACTAGCCGGTAAGGCCACCGAATACTCCGTTAGATCGTCCCGCGCCGGTCGGTCAGCCGGAGGGCTTTATCTCCGGTATTGTTCGTCACTGACTTTCTCCAGCCAATCCACCGTCTTGCCATCGAGTTTTTCCTGAATGGCCAGGTGCGTCATCGCGGTCGAAGGCGTGGCGCCATGCCAGTGTCTCACGCCGGGTGGAAACCAGACGACATCGCCGGGATGGATCTCTTCAACAGTACCGCCCTCCCGTTGAACCCATCCGCAACCGGCCGTGACGATGAGGGTTTGCCCCAGCGGATGAGTATGCCATGCGGTCCGGGCTCCCGGTTCGAACGTGACACTCGCGCCAACCACGCGTGCCGGAGAATCGGCCTCGAAAAGCGAATCGACCCGCACCGTGCCGCTGAAATAATCCGCCGGCCCTTTGGCAGAGGGTTGGGATCCAATTCGGGTGATTTTCATGTCGGTTGCATG
>CAXTTX010000226.1:0-5743 GCA_964247045.1 uncultured Verrucomicrobiales bacterium
GCGGGTCGGCATGTTGACGAAGGCCTGGGTGCGGGCGGCGTTGTTATACCAGGGACCCATGACATAGGGGGCGAGGTTGGTGGTGTTGAAATAGATCCAGCTCGCGGAGTAAGTGATCGACTGGACGCCGACGTAGGCGGGGAGGGCCTGCGTCTGCTGGCCATTCGTCCAGGTGGTGTAGGTGATGCCGGCGAGTTTCTCGGCATCGGTCTTGTGGATGCGGGCGTATTTGGTGGAGAACTCCGTGATCCAGGAGGAGAGCTGGGGGTCCGCATTCGCGATGAGTGCCGGGAGGGCAGTGATCAGTGAGCAGAGGATGGGGAGGCTGGATGCGGGTGAAGGGAGTGCTTTCATCATGCCCGCACGATGACAGACGGATGATTAAGGGCTGATGAATCCGCGGGCCGATCAGATAAAAAAGGAGGAAAAACCAAAAAATCTCTGGTAGGGAGATCACCCCCGCTCCACCCGGGGTTACGGTGTTAGTGGTAGGCCGATCCGCAGAAACCTATCCTCTTGAAGGCCTCTTCTGCCGAAGAAACGCAAGGGTTGTTCAGGGTCCATAGACTCAAGGATTCCGCTTTGGATAGACTTGGATTGTTGAATGGAAACTCGGGGATATCCGGAGAGCCCGACGCCCGCGCTGACGGCGGCCCGGCAGCGCCACCGGGAGGCAGTTCGGGCATGGCCGGGGTGGAGGATTTGTTCAGCATGAACGAATTTTTCGTAGGAAAAATCGCCCGAATCGCGGCTCAAATCCAGCGGAATCACGGTGTGGCGGCCTTGGAAAACGCGGGATCAGTCAGCGTCTTCAAGAACGCCAGCAGCGCCTGCTTGTCCTCCGGTGGAATGCGGAGGCCGGAGGGAGGGTGCTTGGCGAGGTTGGGATCGAGGGTGGGGGAGGGGCGGACGCCGTGGCTGTAATGGTTGATGACCTGTTCGAGGTCGGCGAAGCGCCCGTCGTGCATGTAGGGTGCGGTGAGGGCGACGTTGCGGAGGGAGGGGACGGCAAACTTGCCCTTGTCGCCTTCCAGGCCGGTCGCCTCGTAGCGGCCGAGATCCGGGGCGGGTCCATCCAAGGGCTGCTGGCGGGGTCCGGGAAGACCGTTGTTGGCAAAGGCCATGCTCTGGAAGAGCGAGCCGCCGTGGCAGTGGAAGCAATCGGCGCCGTATTGGCCGCGGGGGGGATCGAACTCGGTGTTGAAGAGCTGGAAGCCGCGTTTTTCCTCGTCAGTTAGAGAGAGCTCGCCGCGGAGGGAGCGGTCGAATTTGGAATCGCGGGAGACGAGGGTGAGGAGGAATTGTTCGAGGGCGCGGGCGAGGCGGTCGGGGTCGATATCGGTGGAGCCGAAGGCACGGGCGAAGAGGGCGGGGTAGGCGGGGGATGTCTTGAGGCGGGCGATGACATCCGGCATGAGGGCGCTCATTTCCGCGTGGTCGCGGATTGGGTGGAGGACCTGGTCGCGGAGGGTGGCGGCGCGGCCGTCCCAGAAGAAGGAGGATTTCCAGGCGAGGTTGAAGAGCGGCATGGACTGGCGGCGGCCACGGTCGCCATACGCACCGATGCTGAAGCGGCGGTTGTCGGAGAAGGCATCTCCGGCGACGTGGCAGGAGGAGCAGGAGATGGTCTGGTTGCCGCTGAGGGTGGTGTCGTTGAAAAGCCGTTTGCCCAGGGGAAGGATTTGGGAATGGTGAAAGGATAGGGCGTGGCACCGGGAGCGATCAGCGCCCGCCTCGAGTTCGTTAGATCGGCTCGGGCAGGGGTTGCCTGCAGCGAAACGACGCTGAAGGCGGAGGGCAGGCGATCTAACAAAAGTGGTACCAGCGGATCGCCGGAACGGGAATGGGTGGTGGCCGTTTTCGCGGTGATGGGTGCGGTGGCGGTGGAGGTTCCGAAGAGGGCGCGGGCATCGAGGGCGAGGCGGACGGATTGGTCGCGGGTCAGATCCAGGTCGAGGGGGAATTCGATGTTGGCGGTGTTTCCATCATTGGCGAGGTGCCACGAGTAGCCGGAGAGTTTGCCGTCCGGATCGCGCCAGAGGCCCTCGACGGCCATGAAGACATAGCCGCCCTGCCAACCCCAGTGCATGCCATTGACGACAGGGTTCAGCGCATGGCCGGCGGGATAGCGGGCAGGGTCGCCCTTGTTGATTTCCGGCGGCAGCCCGACGGTGAAACGGATGCGGGTGAACTTCCCGGCGGGAATCCGGTTGATGGCGAAGGAGGTGCGGGCCTCCCGGATACTCACATAGGCGGACCAGTCGCGGGCGGTGATCCAGGTGCCGTCGGGGCGCCGGAGAGCGGCGGAGGAGAGCAGGAGATCGAGGCGGGTGATGGAAAGGGACTGGGAGGCCGCGGTTTCGAGGGCGAGGGTGTCGAAGGCGAGGGGCTTTCCGCCGAAACGCGGCTCCAGGGTGAGGTCGAGACGCGATCTTGGGGGGGTAGGCTGGGTTGCCGGGTCTGGCGCGCCGGCCACACACGGTCCGGAACCCACGACTGCGGACAGCGTGAGGAGCAGGCAAGCGATGGCGGCGAATCGGCCCCGGAACATGCCCGAAGCTCTCACAAGCACCATTAAGCCAACATGAACGGCGGGAATCGCGACCCGGACTCGTATCGGGAATCCGCGGATCCTTCCGGCGATACCGGAGGATACGTGAACAGGTACGCGAACAGGGTATTCATAACGCCTTGGAAAATGGCTGCTTTTCCCGCAAGCTGGCACCGGCAAAAGTCATGGTAAGTGAAATCAATTTCGCGATAGATCGAGGATGTCCCCGTTCGCCTGCTGATCGGCGCGGAACGGATCGGGCGGGGCTTGTCCCCGGGGCACCCGGTTTTTCCAAGGGAAGCCTATCGGCAAATCCCGGGACATCCGGGCCGCCCCCTCTCGCCCGGCGGGAGGAAAGTCTCCGTGAATGGGCGGGCCGTCTGGGGTTGTTGCCGGACCGCGAGGCTTTCGCGGCGAGACCGTCCCGGGGCGGCCACGGGCACGATGGGATCCATGGGAAGGAACGGGTCTTCAAAGTGGCCCGCAAGGGTGTGTTCGGATTAAGTCCGGGAATCGAACTGGCATTGGTATCGACCGGCAAGGATGCCTGCGAGCTTCATCTCTGGGAGGCCACCCCGCTGGAATACCTGGAAAGAATGTGTCTTCAAAACCTGCTTGTCCCGGGCTTGAACGTTCTGGAAGGGGTGATCGTCCAGGCGGACGGAAAGATGGCGATCGTAACGTCCCAACCGGGGTTCGACACCATTCCAGCCAAGACGGGGGAAATTGACCGCTGGTTTGAAGAGCAAGGGTTGATCCGGGTCACCGACGCGGCCTATTACCGCCGCGACGAGAACCCCGGTATCTTTGACACCCAGGCCCAAAATGGGGTCCGCGCGGATGAAAGCGCACGGTTTCTTTTGGGATGATTCCCTGTCATCCCGCACGCGGTTTCCTCGAATTGATCGAGGCGACGCCGGGTGCCGGAAAAGGTTTACGGGCGGTGCGGAGCCTGACCACCAATAGAGCACAAGCTCCGGTGAGGCCTGCCCCACCCGGAACAATCCGCGGAATTTTAGCCGGAGGAACGGGGGTAAATCTATCCCCGCCTGGAAGAGTGCCCGATTGCGGAGCGGTCCGTGGCGTGGGGGGCCGGCACGGGACCGCTCCGGGCACCGGGGGTCAGCGGGAAGAGTCCTGCGGCTGAGGCGGGACTTCCTGCCGGGGGGCGGGAGGGGAGCAAGAACGTGTAAGGAGGAAAATCATACCGAGAAGGAGGACCATGAGGAGGACGCCATAGAAGATCAGGCGTTCCCCGATGATTCGCATTTCTGGACAAGGATCATAGGGAAGCGGCGGGGCGGGCGCAATCGGGAGAAATCCGCGACGGAAGTAGGCGGGATGCCTAGCGATGTGGCGGAATTGCAGGGACTTGCATAAGTGGTGGGAATGGGAGCGACGACGGACACGGGCGGAGAAAAGCGGAGTCAGATCCGTGATTTGACGGAGTAGGAGAAGAATGGCGTGTCCGTCTCAAATCCTTCGGATTGGTGTGAGCAGAGGAGAGTTTGCCAGTTTTCAGGGAATGAGACAGGGGCGGAGGGAGGGACGCGGGCGGGAACGTTCCTTCGCGTGAGGTTCTTCGCGAAGGAAAGCCCGATTCACCCGCGCGATTCCCGGATTCTGCCAATCCGCGGGTTTTGGAAGGATCGGTTGGACCCGGGAAGTAAAGAATTCCTTCACTGCCGCACCCCGCTTATGTCTCTCTCCGTGAACCGCATCCTCCTCCACCCCCGTCTGGCCTGTTCGCTCGGCTTTGCCCTTTCCGCCATCCCCTTGCAGGCCGCACCGCAGTGGCTCTGGACGGGCAAGGAAGCGAAGGATGGCGAGAAAGTGACCTTCCGCACGGAATTCGCCGTTTCCGGTCCGGTGAACACGGCCAAACTGATGTTCACCTGCGACAACGGTGCCACGGCGTTTCTCAACGGCACGAAGGTGGGGGTGAATGCCGATTGGAATGACCCGGCGTCCTCGGATCTCTCCAAGCTCCTCAAATCCGGCACCAATGAACTCCGCTTCGATGCCACGAACGAGGGCAACACGGCCGGTTTCATCGCGAGATTGAACATCGAGACGAAGGACGGGAAAAAAACCGTGGTCGAAAGCGGGCCGGACTGGAAGGTGGCGGCGACGGGCAAGGATGATTTCAAACCGGCGGGCGTGGTGGCTGCCTACGGTGAAGGACCTTGGGGAAAGCCGCTGGACGACGCGGGTGGCCCGGGTGACATGCTGGTGGCGCCGGGTTTCTCGGTGGAGCTGATTTATACCGTGCCCAAGGCCGAACAGGGCTCGTGGGTGGCGATGACGGAGGATGACAAGGGGCGGCTGATCACCAGCGACCAATACGGCGGGCTCTATCGCGTGACCATCCCGACGAGCAAGGGCGAGCAACCGAAGGTGGAGGCGCTGAAGATGCCGAACGGCAAGGATGGCAAACCGCTCGGCGGTGCGCACGGATTGCTATACGCCTTCGACAGCCTCTATGTGATGGACAACGAGATGGAGGACCAGGGCCTGTGGCGCCTGAAGGACACCAACCGCGACGACCAGTTCGACAAGGCGGAATATCTCCGCAAGTGCGACGGCGGCGGCGAGCACGGCACCCACGGCATCGTGCTGGGACCGGACGGCAAGTCGATCTACTTCGTGAATGGCAACCACACCCAGGTGCCGGATAAACTCGATTACACGCGCCCGGTGGCGATGGGCGAGGACCATCTGACCACGCGCATCTGGGACCCTAACGGACATGCGAAGGGCATCCTCGCTCCCGGTGGCTATGTTTGCAAAACCGATCCGGACGGCAAGTTCGTCGAGATCTTCGCGGCCGGTTTCCGCAACCAGTATGACATCGCCTTTGACGCGAACGGCGAACTCTTCACCTATGACTCGGACATGGAGTGGGACATGGGATCGCCGTGGTATGTGCCCACGCGCATCAACCACATCGTCAGCGGTGGCGACTACGGCTGGCGCTCCGGCTCCGGCCGTTGGCCGAGCTATTATGCGGATTCGCTGCCCGCCGCGGTGGACATCGGCCCGGGCTCGCCCACCGGCACCGTCTTAGGCACGGGCGCGAAGTTCCCCGCGAAATACCAGCGCGCGCTCTATGCGCTGGACTGGACCTATGGCACGATGTGGGCGATCCATCTCAAGCCGGATGGCGCGAGCTTCAAGGCGGAGAAAGAAGAA
>CAXTTX010000226.1:5753-8468 GCA_964247045.1 uncultured Verrucomicrobiales bacterium
GATGCCCTTCACCGACGCCATCATCCGCCGTGAGGACGGCGCGATGTATTTCACGGTGGGTGGCCGCAAGAGCCAATCCGCGCTCTATCGGGTGACCTACACCGGCACGGAAAGCACCGCCCCGGCACCGAAGGTGGAGCCGACGCCGGAGGCGAAACTCCGCCGCGCGCTGGAGACGCTGCAAACGCCGAAAGCCGGATCGGACGCGGTCAACAAGGCCTGGCCCTCGTTGGCCAGCAAGGACCGCTTCCTCCGCTTCACCGCGCGTGAGGCGATCGAGCGCCAGACGCCTGCGGGCTGGGCATCCAAGGCTCTCGGCGAGACCAACCCGCAAGCGGCCATCGAGGCGCTCATCGCCCTGGCGCGCGTGGGTAACAAATCGATGCAGCCGAAGATCATCGTGGCGCTGGGGCGGCTGGAATTTGCCAAGCTGCCGGAGGATCTCCGCCTGCCCTATCTCCGTGCCTGGGAATTGCTCTTCACCCGCATGGGCAAGCCCGACCCCGATGTCGCCGCGAAGATCGCCGAGCGCCTCGACCCGCTCTTCCCCTCGGCCGATCCCCTCGTGAACCGCGAGCTCGTCTCGCTGTTGGTCTATCTGGACTCCCGCAGCATCGTCGCGAAAACCGTCCCCATGCTCGACACCGCGAAGGATACGAACATCACCATCGCCAGCGATGCCGTGCTCGCGCGGAACGATGGCTATGCCAACGCGGTGGAAGGCATGCACGACAGCCACCCGAACCGCCAGGCCATCTACTACGCCTACGCCCTCCGCGAGGCCAAGACCGGCTGGACGCCCGAGCTTCGCAAGACCTTCTTCGGCTGGTTCCCCCGCACCGCCAAGTGGCGCGGTGGCAATAGCTTCAAGGGCTTCCTCAACATCATCCGCACCGACGCTCTTGCCAACTGCGGCGCCGATTCCAGCGAGAAGTCCGCCCTCGACACGCTCTCCAAACAAGCCCCGCCCTCCGCACCCGCCAACCTCGTCACCCCCAAGGGCCCCGGCAAGGATTACACCGCCGCCGACATCGAGGCCCTCGCCAAGGATGGCATGAAGGGCCGCAACTTCGCCCAGGGCAAGGCCATGTTCGCCTCCCAGCTTTGCATCAACTGCCACCACTTCGGCGGTGACGGCGGCAACAGCGGTCCCGACCTCACCGGCGCGGGCAACCGCTACACCATCCGCGACCTCGCCGAGAACATCGTCGAGCCCTCCAAGGTCATCAGTGACCAATACCCCAGCGAGCAAATCAATCTCAAGGACGGCGGCATCATCGTCGGCCGTGTCGTCGTCGAGGAAAACGGCAAGATGTTCGTCATGACCAGCGCCCTCGCCCCCGATGCCCTCACCACCGTGGACTCCGCCAACGTCAAGGACCGCAAGCCCTTCAACGTCTCCATGATGCCCCCCGGCCTCCTCAGCCCCCTCAACAAGGACGAGCTCCTCGACCTCTTCGCCTACATCCTCTCCGCCGGAAACCCCAAGGACCCCAGGTTCGCAAACTAACCGGGCACGTGTCTTCCGGAGCGTAGCGACTGGCGGAGCGGAATGGGAGTGAAGCGGACATGGCGGGCCTGACTGTCTTCCAATCCGCCCGCAAACGCCCTCGTCCCCGTCACCGTATGCCACCCTCACGCCAACGATGCCGTGAAGGCGCCTGCCACCCCGAGCCTCCCGCAGGGTCTTACCCTGACGGAGCGGGGAGCGCTGTCGGGGGGCTTGATTCCGGTGCAATTTGGAGCTCATTTGCAGGGCATTTTTGTCGTTTGAAGACTTTTGGAGATCATTTGGTGCACACTTTTTGAAGTTTTGGAGGAATCTGGCGGATCTTGCGGGGTGAGGCTGAAATGATAGGTTTGGTGGAAGGGATTGATTTCCAATGTGTTTGTTAGAGATTGGCCGGGCGGGCAAAATGGCGATTCGGGGAAATGCCAACATTTGCCATGTTTTCGGGAATTGTTTTTGGTTTTCGAAGGTGATGAGGGCGGTTGGGGCAGAGAGGATTCAGCCGCAAAAAGGCGAAAGCCTCCTTTGCCGAGGCTACGAAGGCTAGGAAAGGGCGCAAAAGGAAGTGGGGCGGTGGGTGTCGGGTAACGGGTGTTGGGATTCATGAGAAGGGAAGAGTATCAGGATGAATCGGTGCTCTCAACCGATGGCGCGTCTGCCAATACTGATAGATCGTTTTTATCGGGAGGCGTTTGCGGAACGGGTTGAGGCTTTGTGGCAAAGGTGCTTTGAAGCCGGAGTGGAAGCTTCAGGAAAAGTGCAGTTCCGACAGGCCGGAGCGGCGGGGGATCCATCGACGCACCCGCTATCATCCCTCCCCTTCAGGATCCGGATCTCGAACATGATTAGGCACCCTGGAAGGCCTCAAGATCCGCGTGAATCTCGACTACACCCACCGCGCCGGCGAATTCGACCCCGCCACCCAAAAACCCCGCATCCTCACCCGCACCGAAATCACCGATGCCGGCTACTGGCCCGATGGCTCCACCCGCTCCATCACCCGCCAGCACCCCGACGGCTCCCCCACCATTCTCCTCGCCAAAGCCGAGGTCATCGACGCCACCGGCCGCCTCTGGAGAGATTGAAACCGAGGCGAAGCCTCTCTCCCAAAGGCAGGGACCGTTATCCCTAACGGTCCGGCTGGGGCAGCTCACCCCGCCTTGATCGAACCAAGGTTCCGAAACGCGCCTGCTCACCTCCTAACG
>CAXTTX010000226.1:8478-8754 GCA_964247045.1 uncultured Verrucomicrobiales bacterium
CGGTTACGGCATCCACCTCCCTACGCCATTAGACATCCACTTCCCTACGCCAACGCCATTGGACATCCACCTCCCTACGCCAATGCCATTGGACATCCACCTCCATACGCCAACGGCGTTAAATCCTCCAGCCCGGGGTTGGCGCAAGCGGGAACCGCGTGGCGCCTACCCCGGGTAAGGCACCAATAAACATTCGAACCACAACGTGGTTCCGGCCTCCGTGTATGTTCCGATGCAAGGGTAACATTTACTCCCGGGCGCATGGGTTACACTTTT
>CAXTTX010000227.1:0-3904 GCA_964247045.1 uncultured Verrucomicrobiales bacterium
AGCTGCTGCCCCGTCGCCGACCTGCCTAACAAGTTCAGGAAAACCCCCAGATCCCTTTCGTGCGGGATCACCTTTTCGATCCCCACCAGCGCGATGTGTACCTTCACCGGTGCCATGCCGAAGCGCGAGTTCCCCTCGTTCGTCGCCAGCACGATCCGGCCGGTGTCCGCGCAGACGAAATTCGCGCCGGTGATCACCGCCTGCGCTTCCATGTATTTCTTCCGGAAATGCACCCGCGCCCGCCGCGTGATCGTCTCCGGATCATCGTTGTAATCCGTCGCGACACCCTCCCGCAAAAACGTCTTCGCGATCTCCCGCCGGTTCTTGTGGATGATCGGTTTGACGATGTGCGACGGCTCGTCGTTATCGAGCTGGATGATGAATTCCCCCAGGTCGGACTCCAGGCATTCCACGCCGTTCTCGATCAGAAACGGGTTGAGATGGATCTCCTCCGCCGCCATCGACTTCGACTTGGTCAGCCGGTTGACGCCATGCCCCCGCAGGATCGAAAGGATCTCGTTTTTCGCATCCTCACCCGTCGAGGCGTAGTGGACCTTCACCCCGCGTGAGGTGAGCGCCTCCTCCGCCTTCGCCAGATATTCGTCCAGATGGTGCAGCGTGTGATCCTTGATCCCGGCCGCCAGCTTCCTCAGCATGTCCGGATCCACGTAATCCTTGTAAAGCACATGATAGCGCTTCTCCGTGCCTGCCGAAGAGCCGTCGATGACCGAGTGTTGCTTCTCGTCGGAAATATCGCGCGCGTACTGGTCGATGGGCTGGATACCAATCATGGCAGGGAGTTCCGCAAAATCTGGATCGCGTGGAGATGCTTCACCGGCCGGCCCTGCGTTACCGCGAGTCCGGTCAGGTGCATCAGGCAGGACATGTCCCCGCTGACGAGGATGTCCGGCCGCGTTTCAAGGATATGGTCCAGCTTGAGCGAGCCCATCCGCCCCGAAATGTGGGGAAAGGTCACCGAGAAAGTGCCGCCGAAGCCACAGCATTGCTCCGTCTGGCCGAATTCCGTCAGCACCACCTTGCCGATCGACTTCAGCAGCGTCGCCGTTGCCTCTCCGCTATCGGTTCCCCGGCTGTGACAGGACCGGTGGAAGGCGATCCGCGTTTCCTCCGCGAAGGCTCCCGTCCAGGTCTTCACCCCCAGCCCGTTGAAAATGAAATCCATCACCTCCCAGGTCCGCTTCGCCAGCGAATCGATCGCCGGGTCCGGCCGCTCCTCGAACTGCAGCGGATTGCCGTGGAAATTCATCGCCGCGCACGATCCTGAGGGGACGATCACCGGCAGATCCCCGGCAAACACCGCCGCGCAATGCCGGGCCACCTTCCGTGACGCCGGCCAGTCCCCGGAATTGAAGGCCGGCTGCCCGCAGCAGGTCTGGTTCTCCGGAAACTCCACCGTCACCCCGAGGTGCTCCAGAACCTCTACCGTGGCACGCGCCACATCGTCATAGAACGCGTCGCACAGGCAGGTGCCCATCAGGAGAACACGATTGCCGGTCGGGCGTTGGAGCTGGCTGGGCATGAAAGGAGTTAGGATGCAGGAGCCTAGTCTGGGGTCGGAGCTTTCGTCCAGAATGCTCATGTGCGGGCGCATTTTTGTTCCCATCGGCTTGGCATGCACTTGAAGGGTTGTGCAAGATGCACCTGTTTGCCTACAATTCGGTGCAGAATATTGTTCAGTATTCCTCCCTATCAAGAGTTGTGAAGTATCCAAGCTGCTGATTTTAAGCGATTTGAGCGAATGCGCCCAGTTTGGCCGGTATGCTGCGCTTAGGAAACACAGAAACAACCGCCTTCAACATGCTTAACTGGACACTTACCTTTTTGATTCTCGAGCTGATTGCGGGGATCTCGGGATTCACCGGTTTGGCAGGCGCTGCCGCCATGATAGCGCAGGTTCTTTCCTGTGTGTTTCTCGTCCTTCTGGTGGTTTCTGGAATCGGACACAGGTCGAATGGCAGGAATCTTTGAACTTTTTAGCACTCTCTCATCTGCCTGAACGGTCAGGGGATGAGATTCAGGGGGCGGGCGACCCGGGGGGGATCGCCCGCCCTCGTTTCCGTACCCGCGATGGCTGCACTCACGATCAATGCGGATAGGTGTTCGGGTGCACCTTGCATCATGCGCCGTTGCGTGCCGCCCGATCTCACGGCGGAATTCCTGATGGGCGGGTTGCTTGGAGCGCTGAGGATAAGCGGCTTGTGGGTTGGAGGCACGGCTTGGCATCGCGTTTGCAAGGGAGGGTGTAACGAACCTCCGCGTTGAAACATGAAACTGGAACAAAAGACCCCTATCAGATTTGCCTCCCCCGCACTGGGGTTGTTGATTTTGGTCGGCACGGCAACCGCAAGTCCGGAAATGCAAGTCGCTCCGGACAATGACAATGCCGCCGAAGCGGTGTCTTTCATCCAGACAGACATCAACGCGGACAGCAGGATGAAAGGGGCTGCGATAAGCGTGGGCATCGACGATGGCATTGCCGTTCTAACGGGACGTGCGGCTTCCCTTTCCCAATCCGAACGCGCCGTGTCCCGCACCGTTGCCAGTTCCGCGGTGAAAGCCGTCGTGAACCAGGTGGTGATCGACGGGATCAGGTCTGAGGACCCGGTTGGGAACGCGAGGACCGCCCTGCGTTCGCAGACCATGATTCGCGCCTCTGATATCCGCGTCGTCGGCAAATCCGGCCATCTCTCCCTGAGCGGCGAGGTCGGCACTTGGGATGAAAAAGAACTGGCGCGTCAAATCATCTCGGAAATTCCCGGCGTGGCCGCCATTGAAAACAATCTCACGGTGAATTTCGAGGGGATCCGCACTGACGCGCAGATCGAGCAACAGCTCAAGTTTCTGATTCAGGACGACCCCCTCTATGAAGGTCTTCATCTCACCGTCGCAGTGAAGGACGGAATGGTCCGCCTTGGCGGTACGGTCGGTAACAAGGGCGAATTCGACCGCCTCGTCAGGCACAGCTACGTCACCGGTGTGGTGGACGTGCAAATCTCCGGCCTCAACATCGACAGTGACCTCGCGATGGAGGGCCTCGCCGACAAGGACTACTCCAGGGATGAATCCATCGCCGTGTTGAAAGAAGCTCTGAATAAGGATTCCCGCGTCGATGCCGCCGGCATCAAGCTCGCGATGGAAGATGGCGTGGTGACATTGAAGGGCGCCGTGGGCGATCCCGGCCAGAAGGAAGCCGTTGAATCCACCGCCCGCGCGATCCCCGGGGTCCTCCGTGTCTCTAACCAACTCAAGGTCCGGAAATCCACCGAACTGGCCGGCAACCCCCAACGTGTTGTCGCGGCCTCGCCTCCCCTTTTGAAGCCGCCGTCCAGATGACGCGGCGCGAACCCCTTGCTGGCGCCGGGTATTTCAGGGTGCTCTCGCCAGTGGAGATCGGGCGTTCACGGAGAAATCCGTGGGCGTCCTTTTCTCTTGGGCAGGGACCGCACTTCGTCGGGTCCGGCGGTGGCAGGCTCTTCTATGTTCTAACGGTCCTTACGATGCGGTCGGTCCTATCCCCCCTTGGGCAACCCCGCTCTTCAAAGCGGATCCGTCTTGAACGCGAGATGGGACAGCGTCAGCCGGATCTTGTCTTCCAGCGACCGCGTCTCTTCACCGTCGCGGAATGCTTTCAAAAGGCTCAGCCAGCAAAGCGTGCGCGTGTCCGGTTCGGAAATTCCGCCGAGGATCTCCGAGGCCTCGTCCGTTTGTCCCTCGCGCAGGGCCTGCATTGCCCGTGAAAACGGCTGCTCATCCGGCCTCGTGACAAATTCCACCGCTTGCCGCAGGTCCACCGGACGCACCGGCTTCGGCAGGAAGTCCACCACGCCCTTGCGGATGGCCCGCAACGCCGCATCCGGATTCAGCGCCGCGGTGCACAAGATCA
>CAXTTX010000227.1:3914-8715 GCA_964247045.1 uncultured Verrucomicrobiales bacterium
GCGTTCGCCCCACAGCACCAGCAGATCGCATTGCACCTTGTCGCCGCGGGCCCGCAATGCCTGGACCACTCCGATGCCATCCAGATCGGGCATCCGGATGTCCAGGACCACGACGTCGAAGCGTCCCGTGGACAGTTTGTCCAGCGCCTGCCGCCCGTTGTTCGCCGTTTCCACCTGCGTTTCCTTGTTGGATAGCGCGTAGGCGAAGCCCAGCCGGAGGGTTGGCTCGTCATCCACGACGAGAACCCTCATTCTTCCGTCCCCGGGCGGGGCGGGGCTGTCAGGCAAGGGGAACATCAATGAAAAACTCCGTCTGGTTTGCGGTGCGTTCGGCAAGACCGATGTGGCCTTCGTGCGCCCTCATGATTTCACGGGAAATGAATAACCCAAGTCCCACCCCGTCGGCGTCCTGGCCGGGTGCGCGGTAGAATCGCTCGAAGATGCGGCTCTGGCTGCCCTCGGGAACTCCCGGTCCATCGTCGAGAACCGAGACGCGGAGGAAGCCCTTCTCCGGCCGCGAGATGCGCAGCGTCACCTTGCCTCCCCGCGGACTGTGTTTGATGGCATTGGAGACCAGGTTGTTCAGCACTTCATCCAGCCGCACCGGATCGGCCAGCACATGGGGCAGTTCCTCCTTGGCATCCTCCACCTCGATGGTGAGTTGGTTGGCCGCCGCGCTGCCTGCGTAGAGCCGTGCCGCGCGGGTGATGCTGTCCATGAGCGAGGTCGGTACGCAGGCAAGGTGGGTCGCTCCCGTCTCCGCGCGGGAGAGGTCCAGCAACGTGTTCAAGGTGCCCAGCAGGCGTTCGCAATCATCGCTGGCGGAACTTACCATCACCCGCTGCATTTCATCCAGGGATCCGGAGCGTTCCTCCAGCAACAGGTGTAGGACCATTCGGATGCCCGTTAGCGGCGTCTTGATCTCATGGCTCACCGTGGAGATCAGATTGGTTTTCATGTCATCCAGCCAGCGGATGCGGCTCACGTTGTGAAGCAACACGGCCCAGCCCGACTGCCGGCGGTCTTCCGAGTCGAACCGGAAAATCCGCGGCAGGTAATAGTATTCCTCCTCGTCGAGACGGAACAGCAGGGCCTCGCGCGGATCTTCCGGCAGGAAATGGGACGCGTTCTGCCGGCATTCGTCGAGGATGCGCTGGATCTTCAGCGGCAGCCGCCCACTCACCCCGAGGCTGTCGGAGAGCTTCTCCGCCGCCGGGTTGATTTGGAGGATGTTCGTGTCGTCCGAGAGCACGAAAACCGGGGACGGGATCGCCTCCAGGATCGCCCGGTTCACCATGTTCACCCGGCTCAGGTTCTGGTCGGTCTCGCCCCGGCGCACCTTCAGTTCCGCCGCCATGTCGTTGAAAGCGGATACCACTTTCATGAACTCGCTCCCTTGGCTTGGCTCAGGCAGCATGAGCTCGAAGTTCCCTTTCCGGATCTCTTCGATCGACCGGTGCAGCGAGGACACCGGGTCCACCAGGTGCTTCACGAGTTGGAAATAAATCAGGGCGGCGATGGACGTGCCCAGCAATACCAGGGTCGCCACGAAAAGCGTGTTCTTCCCGGACTCCTCCCCGAGCTGGGTCGCGCCCGCGAGCAATTTTTCCTCTCCCAGGGTCATCACGTTTTCTGTGAGATCGGTCATCCGCTGCGTCAGGTTGCTGACCTCCCCCAGCATTTTCTCCCGTTCCGGCTGCCGCATGTCGGCCGCTCCACCCAGGTAACGTTCGTAGCACTCGAAATAGGAGGCGAAAACCAGTTCGACACGCGCGACGAGGGTTCGCCAATGCTCGTCCTCGGACTGCTTGCCCCGCATCACCTCTAGCAACCTCTCCAGTTGCGGCTTGGTTTTGTCATAAAGTTCCCGGTCCGGGGAATGCCCCGTGGGGAGGCCGGCCAAAGTCGGCATGTAGGTGGAGTTCAGCGTCGCCGTGAAAGTACGCACCGATTGCGCCGCATCGATGACCGAGTAATCCTTGCGGAGCCGGGCGTCAAAGCGGGTGGCCGTGTCCCGCATCAGCAGCAACGCGGCGGCCCCGACGCTCCACAGAAGCACGATGATCGTGAGCAGACCGTAAAAAAGCCTCAGGCGGAGCATGTTGGGGGCGGCGGGGAATGGTTGTGTGGTGGGTCAGTCAATTCCGTAGCGTTTTCGTTTGCGATACAGGGTGGCCTTGTCAATGCCAAGGACGGCGGCCGCATCATGCAGGGAAGGAGCCCAGCTCAGAACCTTGGTCAAATGCGCCTGTTCAATCTCATCCAGGCTGTGTTCCCCTCCGATGCCGGGAATGCCCGCTTGCTCGCCGGAGCCCGCGATCGGCATCGGCGCCGGCCGCGGCAAATCTTCTCCCTCCACCGAATTGCCCTTCGCGAGGATGGCGGCCCGCTCGATGGCATTGCGGAGTTCACGGAGGTTGCCCGGCCATGGGTGACGCATCAGCGCGGCACGCCCGGTGTCGCTGAAACCATCGATTTTCCGGCCCAGCTGGCCCGAGAAGAAATCCAGGTAATCCTTCGCGAAACGCGCCAGGTCCCCGTGCCTTTCCCGCAACGGCGGCACGGTGATGCTGATGACGTTGAGGCGGTAGTAAAGGTCCTCGCGGAAATCCCCGGAGGCAATGCTTTGGGCAAGGTTTCTATTCGTCGCGGCGATGACGCGCACGTTGGCTTCGCGGACCTTGTTCTCTCCCAGCCGCTCATACTCGCGCTCTTGCAGGAGCCGCAGCAGTTTCGGTTGGATCTCCATCGGAAGCTCACCGATCTCATCGAGGAACAGCGTCCCTCCCTCGGCGGCATGCACCTTGCCCCAGGTGTCCTTGATCGCGCCGGTGAACGAACCCTTCATGTGGCCGAACAGCACGCTCTCCAACAACTCCTTCGAAAGGCTCGGGCAACTCACCGTCACGAAGGGCTTGTCGCGCAGGTGGCTGCGGTCGTGGATCTCCCGGGCGATGACGCTCTTGCCCGTGCCGCTCTCCCCGAGGATCAGGATGGAGGCGGACGTGGCCGCCGCTCGGAACAACACGTCGAATTCCTCCCGCGTTCGGCCGTCCTCCGATGCGAAACGCAGCGGGGGCGAGGAATGCCTCGCCTCGCTCTTGAGCTCTTGCACGGTTTCCTGCAGGCGGACAACTTCCCCTTGGGTCTTGAGCGCCTTCTGCGCCTTGATCAGGATCGCCCGCAATTGGTCCGGCGAGAATGGCTTCTCCAGATAGTCGAAGGCCCCCATCTGGGTCGCCTTCACCGCCGTGGATATCGAGGCGTGCGCCGTGAAAATGGTCACCAGTTGCTGCGGCTTCATGGCCACGATCTTCTGCAGGATCTCCAGACCGTCCTCGTCACCCAGCCGCAGGTCCAGGAAAACCAGGTCGAAGTTTTCCTCCTTCACCCGTTTCATGGCCAGCGTCCCGTCCTCCGCCGTTTCAACGTAGTGGCCCTCTGCCTCCAAGGCCATGGAGGTGGTGAGGCGGATCGATTTTTCGTCGTCAACGATGAGGATATCCATGCGGTCTAGGGGAGTTATGGGATTTCATCTTCTTTACCATTCTTCATGCCGCCCTCTCTCTATTGCGCAAGTAGCTCACCCTGAGATAATTGCATAGTGCCCTACTGGCACGGCCGGTCATCGGATCATGCGTAACGCAATCATTGAAATCCGGATCGTTCAATTTGCAATATTTCTCAGCCCTGCACAACGGCGTAGTTTTCATGAAGGATGCTCAAAATGAGCGATTTGTGGGAATCCGACGTTTTGGCCCGCCGCTTGCGATACAATCCATCACCATGAATCCAATCCTCATTTCCAAAACGATTCGTCAGAATTCCTCCACCAAGAGCACCGCCCGCCGTTTCACCATGGCGGCCGGAGTCGGTCTCCTCCTCATCGCCGGCGCCACCACCTCCTGCAACACCGTTGCCGGCGTTGGCAAGGACGTCGAGAAGGGTGGTGACAAGATCCAGGACGCCGCCCACTGAAACCGGGTGACAAGGCCGCTGGGGCCCTCCATGACCTCCAGCGGCCTTTCCGTGCTGCCCACTTGAAGTGGATTCATGGAGGCGGCCGCGACGGGAATCGACTTTCCCGCGAAGTGCTCTTATCAAGAGCGCCTTCCACATGCAGATCATCGCAACGGGTTCCGCCGTGGCCCTCCCCGCCAACCGCCACCGGACCCCGGCTGGAGAATCAACAGGAATTTCTGCCGATCAGGAATCCAGCCTTCCTGCTATGGCAGTGAAGTTGGCTGCCGCCATGCTCCGTGACGGATTGGGGGAAGAAACCTGGAGCGAACGCCTTCGAGGCCGCAAGATGGCTCGGCTGATGGATGATGCGCCCGGCAAGGCTTTCACCTTTTCCCTAGCCGATGAATTGTTCCGTCCGCCTACCCTGCAGCGGCGGGCGCGGTGTTTCCGCGATCTGGTGCGCGGTTATGAGATTCCGGAATACCTCGCGGTTGTCGAACGGATCGCGATGCTGGCCGGGCATTTTGCTTCCTACGTCGCCCCGGAACTGGTGATGAAGGCGGTGGAAGGTCAGTTGCGGCGCGAAAGCACGGGCGTGATCCTTTCCGCCGAGCCAAAAACGCTTCACCGGCACATCGCGAAGCGCGCGAAACAGGATATCCGCATCAATCTCAACCAACTCGGTGAGGCCGTGCTGGGGGAGGAAGAAGCCCGTCACCGGCTGGACGCGAACCTGGCGTGGCTGGCTGATCCGGCGGTGAATTACATCTCGGTGAAGATCTCCGCGATCTTCAGCCAAATCCACCTCGTGGCACGGGAAGAGACCTTGGTGGAGATC
>CAXTTX010000228.1:0-2515 GCA_964247045.1 uncultured Verrucomicrobiales bacterium
CAGCAAGATCGACGCCATCAAGGTCCTCAACCTCCTCCTCGGTTGGACCATCCCCGACAAGCCCGGTGAACGCACCGAAGCAGCCGCCTTCAGCGAGTTCTTCCGCCGGATCCGCGCCGGCGAGGACCTCAGGGCCCCATACTGATTCCATTCCGCCTCCGTCGCCACGCCCCGCCACCTCTCCTTCTCCTCATTTGCACCCATGACTTCCTCCCTTCTTCTTCGCCACTCTGGCAACCTGCTGGCGGGGCGCGGCCACGACCTAACAGCAACCAGCACCCCTGTTTTCAAAAACCAAATCCAAAACAGTTGGCATTGGTTGCATTCGCCCACACCGCCTTCCCGCGGGTTTCACTCAACCCATTCAAAATGCACACCTTGTGCAATCCCCGTCTTTTCTCCCCATCCCACCACATTGCCCGTCCCAAGTCCAAATCGACAAAAACACTGCTGGAAACTGCGGCTCCGCTACGGAAAATGCAAAAATGGCGGCGAATTTCCGGCAAAATTCCGGCAAATCAACGGCATCCCCCGCCCGCTTCTATCCCATGCAATGGGCCTCGGAATGCGGCATGGACGAAGCGGGATAAGTAGGCAATTTTAGGCCAAGAAATTCCCGTCCGGGGACGTTAATCCCTGCGAGCGGACTCCCGACCCCGAAACCCACACGAAACCGCCGTCCATGATCCCCCGTCTGCTGCTGATTTTGACCGCCTGCGCTCCACTGGCGATGGGGCAATTTGGCGGAGGAGGCGTTCCCGATGCAAAACGGGCCGCGGACACAGGGGCAAAAACCGCGGAGGGTGATGCCAAGCCCGCCGGGGATGCCGCCGCGAAGCCCGGAGAAGGGACCACCAAACCCGGGGATACGGACGTAAAGCCAGAAGGCGCGGAGGCGGAGGTGAAGCCCTCGGTGAAGCAACTGGATGAGAACCGGTTCCAGATCGGCGAAATCATTTTCGACAAGAAGACCCGGGAAATCCGCTTTCCCGCGGTGGTGAACATGACGGAGGGGCAATTGGAGTTCCTGCTCGTGCATAGCAAGGGGAAGACGCACGAGTCGCTGCTGGCGACGGAGATTTCCCCGCTGGCCCTGAACGTGGCGTTCACGCTGCTCCGCTATCCCGCCTCGAAGGAGTTGTATCCCCTGCCGAACGAGACGGGCGGCGCCTCGGACAATTATCCGGACGTGCCCGCGGAGGTGAAGGCGGGGGCGCGGGTGGCGATCGACATCGAGTGGAAGGACGGGGAGAAAGACAAGCGGGTGCCGGCGAGCGACTGGATCCAGCATGCGACGAAGGGCAGCACGATGCCCGCGGGGCCGTGGGTCTACGGGGCCTCTGACTTTTCCGACGGAAAATTCGTCGCGCAGACGACGGGTGACATGATCGCGATCTACCTGGCGCTTTCGGCGATCATCAATTACCCCGGCAACGACCGCGACAATGACGAGGTCTGGACTCCTTTCCCGAAACGCGTTCCCGAAGAGGGAACAAAAGTGACCGTGATCATCGCTCCTTACCAGAACGCCAAACCCGCCCCGTAAAACCTCTCGACTCCCACTCCTATGAAACTCGTTCCCGCCCTCGTCCTCATGCTCGGTGGCGCCGCCATCGGCACCGCGCAGACACCCGCGAAAAGTTATGAATCCCTGAAGCAGGAAATCCGCCAGGCGATCGCCCGGGGGAATTCCTTCCTGAAGGCACAGCAGAAGCCGGAGGGCAACTGGGATGACCCGGAACTGCCGGCATTCACGGCGCTGGCGCTGAGCGCCGCAACGGGTTCACCGGAATTCGACCGCAAGGGAGCGCTGCCCGAGCACATCGAGAAGGGTTACGCGTGGCTGGTGGCGCAGCAGAAGGACGATGGAGGCATCTACAACCGCGGGCTTTCGGTTTACAACACGGCGAACGCGCTGACGGCGATGGTTTCCTCCGGACAGCAGAAATTCGAGCCGGCGATCGTGAAGGCGCGGAAGCACCTGATCGACAACCAATGGGACATCGACAAGAAGAAGGAAACGGACAACCCGAACGACGGGGGAATCGGCTACGGTTCCAAGAACACGCACACGGATCTTTCCAACACCTGGATGGCGGTCGAGGCGCTTGCCCTTTCCAAGAAGGTGGTGGAGGACGGCAAATACGGCGAGCAACCGGACCTGGATTGGGATGCGGCCGTGACATTCATCTCGCGCTGCCAGAACCTGACAAAGACGAACGACCAGCCGTGGGCATCGGACGATGCGAAGAACAAGGGCGGCTTCATCTACAATTCGCTCGAGTCAAAGGCCGGCGAGGACAAGCTGCCGGACGGCAAGACGGCGCTGCGCTCGTATGGATCGATCTCCTACGCGGGCCTGCTCTCGCTGGTTTACGCCAAGGTCAGCGCGGACGATCCTCGGGTAGTGGCGGTGAAAGAGTGGCTGGGCAAGAACTACACGATGGACGAGAACCCCGGCATGAGAGCGCAAGGGCAGTATTATTACTATCAGACGATGTCGAAGGCCCTGGCA